>CALFBL010000059.1 GCA_937951695.1 uncultured Granulosicoccaceae bacterium
GATATCGATGCCGCTTGTGGTCAGCTGGCCGGACAAGTGGATGATCGAAGTCGGCGCTACGTAAAGTTTGCCGCGCCGCGCTTTGGAGAGCAATTTAGATGAAGACCCACTGGTCCCTCATGGTTCGTACACTCAGCATAGCTGTTTTAGCGGCAAGCGTCTCGGCGTGCACCATTATCACAAGTCCCGAGCAGTTGCCCAAGAACGATGAGGATGCCTCGTCGTACAACGCTAATTTGGGTCTGCAGTACCTTGAGCGCGGTCAATTGGAACTGGCCAACGAAAAATTAACCAAGGCATTGGAGCAGGACGACAAAAATTCGCTGGCGCACATCAGTATGGCGCAGCTGCAGTTTGAGATCGATAAGCCGGATGTGGCGCGCCGTCACTTTCGGCGTGCCGTGGCGCTAGAGCCTGACAACGCCGACAATCGCAACGCCTACGGAGTTTTTCTGTGCAGTACCGGAGACCTCGACGCCGCCGAAAAGGAATTTAGCGCCGCTGCCAGCAATCCTTTTTACCAGACGCCTGAGTTTGCGTTGGATAACGCAGGGCTGTGCATGTTGGACAACAACCGTCTCGGCGACGCAGAATATTATTTTCTAAAAGCGCTGCAAGCCAATCCGAAATTTGGCAACGCCACCCTGCACATTGCCGAGCTGCGCTTTCTTGAAAACCGATTGACCATTGCCGATGCTTTCCTGTCGCGCTTCCACGATGTCAGCCCGGTAACGTCTGCGAGTCTTTGGTTAGGTGCACGAATACAGGAACGCTTGAACAATACAAAGGCCGCTAAATCCTATGCTAAGCGGTTGTTGAATCAGTTTCCGAATTCTGTCGAGGCTGGGGCGTATCTCGCTCAACCCAATTAATGTTTATAGCCGTCACTTAGCGACCGTATCATGAAAGCCGTCTACAAACACCCGCGCGGAATGCCCGATATTCTGCCCGGAGACATTGGACAGTGGCATGCCATCGAAGCGGCTGTACGCAGCACTATGCACTCTTATGGGTACGAGGAGATGCGCACGCCGTTGCTGGAAAAAACCGCGCTGTTCGAACGCGGTATTGGTGAAGCGACAGACATCGTTGAAAGGGAGATGTATTCCTTTCTCGATCGCAAAGGCGAGAGTTTGACGCTGCGTCCTGAAAATACGGCCAGTTGCGTGCGCGCAGGGGTTGAGGGCGGCTTGCTGCAGCCAGGCAGCGTGCATCGCATCTGGTATCAGGGGCCGATGTTTCGTTACGAGCGGCCACAGTTGGGTCGGCAGCGTCAGTTTCACCAGACCGGGGCTGAAGTCTATGGCGTATCGGGTCCAGTGATTGAAGCCGAATTGATCCTAATGACGGCCGAGTTGTGGCGACGCATCGGGGTGTGCGGAGTGGTCAGTCTGGAGGTTAATTCGCTGGGTACCGGCGCCGACCGCGCCGCGTACCGGGAAATGCTCATCGACTATTTTCAGGCGTCTGCCGATCAACTCGATGAAGACAGCCAGCGTCGCTTGGGTAAAAACCCGCTGCGCATACTGGATACTAAAAATCCGGATATGCAAGAGCTGGTGGAGAACGCACCGAAACTGATTGATCATTTATCCAACGAGTCTGCCGAGCATTTTGCTCACGTGCAGGAACTGTTGGCGCTGAATGATGTGCAGGCAAGGGTTAATCCGCGTCTGGTGCGCGGGCTCGACTACTACAGCCACACGGTGTTTGAATGGACCACCGATCGGCTTGGGTCGCAAAGTGCGATCTGCGGAGGTGGTCGGTACGACGCCATGCTGGCAGACTTCGGGGCGAAAGCCACACCGGGAGTTGGCTGGGCGATGGGGATGGAGCGAATCGTCGCATTGGTGGCGGTCATCAGCGAAGGTGACGTCGCCGCAACACCCGCCCGCGGTCCCGATGCCTTTGTTATCAGCACCTTGAAGGACGATACGGGTTTTCCGATTCGTATTACCGAAACGTTAAGGCGCGCTTGCCCCCAGCTGAAAGTGGTGCAGAACACCGGTACCGCGAATCTCAGTAACCAGTTGAAACGCGCCGGTAAATTGGGCGCACGCTGCGCGATACTGCTCGGCGAAGCAGAGAAAGCCAGTCAAAGTGTGACCATCAAACCCTTGACAGGCAAAAATGACCCCTTCACTGTACCGGTCGCGCAGGCCGGACAGGCGCTGTCATCTATACTAGGCAGTTGATCGCTCAGCTCGAGCCGGAGAAACAAGATTGAGTTACGAAACCGAAGAACAGCAAGTCGAAGCGCTGAAGGAATGGTGGGATCAAAACGGTCGCGCCGTGCTTCTGGGTGTTGGCTTGGGTGTGCTTATCATTGCAGGCTACAACTACTGGCAACACCGTAAAGCCACCGCCTCGATAGAGGCATCGGATCTGTACAGTCAGTCCATTGATGCGCTGCGCGCGGGTGACACTGAACTAGCGCAAAGCGTCGCTAAAGAATTAAGTGATGAGCACGGTGGCTTGCTGTACGCCACTTACGCTCGCTTGGGAGCGGCTCGTGCCGCCATCGAAGCCGGTGATATCGAAGCCGCTTCCGCTCATTTGCAGTGGGCTGTGGATAACTCCGATAACCCGGATGTGACCACTATCGCACGGATTCGCCTGGCTCGTGTCCAGGCGGAACTGGGTGATGTCGACACCGCGTTAAACACCTTGCCCGGTTCGCCCAACGACGCTTTTAAGGGTATGGTGGAAGAGGTTCGCGGCGATTTGCACGTCAAGGCTGGCGATAACGCGGCCGCCAGAACCGCTTACGAAGCAGCACAGGCTGCCGGTGGCGTGGCAAACCCGAGCGCTTTACAAATCAAACTCAACGATCTTGCTGGGCCCGCTAATGCGAGCTAACCGGATCGCACTCATTGGCACCTTGGCGGTCGTTGTCACTCTGGCGGCCTGCCAG
>CALFBL010000060.1 GCA_937951695.1 uncultured Granulosicoccaceae bacterium
GGCCAATCTATCGGCAGCTAGCCTTGGCTATAGATACACGTTCTGACCGATACATCATCAAGAGCTCGGGGCGATTGTTGCGTCAGGCTGTTGCCTGCCACCCGATTCACCAGGTTCAATTAGCTTACCCTTATCGATCAATTTTTTCGCCCACAGATCGTGATGCTGCATTGCCCATTCCTCAGAGACATAGCCCGTGGCCATCCCTTCAAAAGCGCCTTCGGTTCCAGCGGTGCCGATGTAGATGTGCCCCAGAGCGACCGCTGTCCAGATCACTGCCAGCACGCCGTGCAGCAGATTCGCTTGCTGCATCTCAGCACGACTGCCACTGAGCCATGGCACAGTTTCAGCCCAGGCCGGTAACGCGATACCGTAGACAGGCAGCACCATCGCCACACCGGTTAAACACACCACAACGCCGAGCGTGGCCAGAAGCCAGAACCAGATTTTCTCACCCGCGTTCATGCGGCCGGCCGATGGGTGAGCTTTCTTGAACAGACCACCGCCCTCTTTCAGCCATTGCAGATCCACTTTAGTGGGAAAGTTGTACCAGACCCACATAAGAATCATCAGGGAGATTCCGACAAAAAACACCGGCCCCAAGACATTGTGAACCTGCAACGATATCTGCGCGGCCGAGGCAAAACCTGCTTTTCCCAGTAGTGGAATCAACGCAGCCTTACCGATCAGCATACTGATGCCGGTTATCGCCAGCGCGATAAAGGAAATGGCCGTGACCCAGTGCACCAGCCGATCGAACCAGCCCCAGCGCTTTAACTTACGTCCCGCGGTTGGTTTATCAAGCTTGTTACGACCGTGAATCAGGTGATACAGCAGCAGTAGCACGGCCATGCCAGCGATGATCCACGGCAGTTTCTGAACCCAGAAACTGCTTCGCGTTTGCTCCCAGTAGGTGCCATTCATCTGAATCAAGACATTCGACTCTGGCCCGTCTACCGCTGAGTACCCGGACACCCCCTCTTTCACTGCGCGCCAATAGTTAGAACGCGGATTAGTGGATGCTGCCGCACCGCCATCTTGAGCAACAGCTGTTGAACCAAACCAATGAGCGGTATAACTTGCCATCGGTAAGGCAAAAGCGAACGCCAGAATAAAGGCCACGCTTAACAGCGCGATGCGATGCTGGCGGCGACGACGTTTCTTCACCGCAGCGTTGTGCGCTTCGACTTTGGCTTTAACCTCGATTATTACCTGTGACGTGTTTTCCATAAGACTCACCCATCACCCTTCTGTGTAGGCCGTCTCCCAGCCCCAGGTTTGCGGACGACCACCGCGGCGTAAAACACGCTCACGATAGATATCAGCAATCAAGTCACCATCACCGGCTATCAGTGCCTTCGTAGCGCACATCTCGGCACACAGTGGTAAATGCCCTTCGGCAATTCGATTACGCCCGTATTGCTCGTATTCGGCATCGGTCAATGCCTGATCGGTATCGGGACCACCCGCGCAGAAGGTACATTTATCCATCTTGCCGCGAGCACCAAACGAGGTTTGCTGCGGATATTGTGGAGCACCAAACGGACAGGCGTAGAAACAGTAACCGCAGCCAATACACAGATCTTTGTCGTGCAATACGATTCCATCTGAGGTGGTCGAGAAACAATCCACCGGACACACCGCTTGACACGGTGCATCAGTGCAATGCATGCAGGCGACCGAGATGGATTTCTCACCCACAACGCCGTCATCAAGTGTGACCACGCGACGACGATTAACACCCCACGGCACCTCATGCTCGTTCTTACAGGCCGTCACACACCCGTTGCATTCGATGCAGCGCTCGGCGTCACATAGAAATTTCATTCTTGCCATGACAAATTCTCCTTAGCGCTTAAGCTGTGTAGATTTTGCAGAGAGACACTTTCGACTCTTGCATTTGAGTAACGGAATCGTAGCCATACGTCATCGTTGTGTTATCGCTCTCACCACGTACGTAGGGGGCAGCCCCTTCCGGATATTTATCCAGTAGATCCTTCCCCTCGTATTCACCACCGAAGTGGAACGGTGTAAAAACAACACCACGGCCTACTCGGTCGGTGACCATTGCCTTGATTTTGATTTTTCCACCTTCAGGGCCTTCGAGCCAAACCATGTCATCGTGGTTCACACCAACGTCGTTTGCGTCAGCAGGGTTGATTTCCACAAACATGTCCTGCTGCAGTTCCGCCAACCAGGGGTTAGATCGAGTCTCTTCACCGCCGCCTTCGTATTCCACCAATCGACCACTGGTGTGTATCAATGGAAAGTCTTTGGAATAATCCGTGGCCTGAATCGAGGCGTAGCGTGTTGGTAAGCGATAGTGAGACTTACGATCCTCGTAAGTGGGGTACTTCGCCACCAGTTCACGATCGGGTGCGTACAACGGTTCACGATGCACCGGCACGGGATCCGGAAAGGTCCAGACGTTGACTCGAGCTTTGGCGTTACCAAACGGCGCACATCCGTGATCGATCGCTACACGCTGAATACCACCGGATAAGTCGGTCTTCCAGTTTTTACCTTCTGCTGCAGATTGTTCATCGCCGGTGAGGTCATCCCACCAACCCAGCTGCTTGAGCATATCGGCGGTGAATTCAGGATAACCGTCCTCGATTTCCGCACCTGTTGACCAGCTGTTCTCGGCCAGAAGATTCACGCCATCGCGTTCAACACCAAAACGGGCGCGGAAATTTAAGCCACCTTCGGCAACCGATTTACTGGTGTCATACAAGTTCGGTGTACCGGGATGTTTCATCTCAGCGGTGCCCCAACATGGCCACGGCATGCCGTAGTATTCGCCGTCGAGTGGGCCACCTTTTGCCTGCAGCGTGGTGCTATCAAAGTTCGCACGATGCTCCATGTGCGCCTTGATACGCTCAGGGCTTTGACCGGTGTAACCGATAGTCCACATACCTTTATTGAATTCGCGCGTGATGTCTTCGATCAGCGGCTCGTCGTTGTTCACCTCAATGTTCTTGGTGAGTTCGTCGCCAAAACCGAGCTTGGATGCGAACTTGTACATGATAGTGTGATCGGGTAACGATTCGAACAACGGTTCGATAATACGATCGCGCCATTGCAGTGAGCGATTCGATGCGGTGACAGATCCTGAGGTTTCAAACTGAGTGGCCGCCGGCAGCAAGTACATCCCTTCCTGACGATCAGGCAGTACCGCCGTGTGAGTAGGAAATGGGTCGATAACCACCAACAGTTCAATCTTCTCCATCGCAGCCTTCATTTCAGGCCCACGAGTTTGCGAGTTGGGCGCGTGCCCCCATAACACCATGGCTCGAATGTTGTCTTTCTGGGCGATGTTTTCAGGGTCTTCCAACACACCGTCAATCCAGCGCGAAACCGGCATGCCAGCGGTATTCATAACAGGTACATCAACATCACCTTTCTTCTCATAAGACGCGTTTTCAAAGCGTCCCTTGAGCCAATCGAAGTCGACATCCCACACCTTGGCCCAGTGCTTCCATGAGCCTTCAGCCAGACCGTAATAGCCCGGTAGCGTATGGGACAACACGCCAAAGTCGGTTGCGCCCTGTACGTTGTCGTGAC
>CALFBL010000061.1 GCA_937951695.1 uncultured Granulosicoccaceae bacterium
GTGTATCATCAGCCATTCGATGGATCAGTGGTCCTGACACAGCAGGCCTCGAGTGCAGGGACGGGACGGAAAAGAACCGCAAGCGCTTGAATCAACGCAGCGCAGCCGGGGTCACAATCACGCCGTCTCTGTCTGCGTAAAGGTACTCGCCAGGCGAGAAGCTCACACCACCAAACGTTGCAGGAACGTCTCGCTGTCCGCGGGTAACCGGAATGTATTTGCGCGAGCATGTACCCAGTGCGTACAGCGCAACCGGAATGGCCTTGATCTGTTCGGTATCCCGCACGTAGCCGTTGACAACGATTCCGGCATAACCGCTGGATTGCGCAAATTGCATCAGTTTTTCGCCCACAATTGCGTAGTACTCTTGATGAGCGTCAACGACCACGACCTTGCCCGCACCGTCCTCGTCGCGTAATAGTGTGATCAGGTCAGAATTATTTCGATCCAGATCGATCGTGACGATCTCGCCCTGACACCGGTCAGCGCCCCCATAGTTTTGGTAGCCGGGCCCCAGCACCGCCGTCTTGTCGGGGTGGTCGTCGCAAAAATCGGCTGTGAAATCCTCAGGCATGGGGTGCTCTCGTGAATCGGTTGAACGCCCGGGGCCGGGCTGAAGCGCCTGAGTTTACCACCGACATTACCCGTGATACACCACCCGCGGTGGGGGCATTTGGTATTATAAGAGGTTGTACCCGTCTCAACCCTTGGGCCATGAAAATCGTAACCGGTGTAATCGGCAACGACATCCACGTTGTCGCTAATCGCTTAATGGATCTTTCGCTGAACGCGAGAGGCTATGAGGTGTTCAATCTGGGTGTCAACACCTATTTGGAAGAGTTCTTCGATGCCTCGGTGGAGACCGGCGCCGACGTACTGCTGATCTCTTCACTCAACGGCGAAGCCGAAGGCTGGAGCCGGGACGTCAAGCCGCTAAAAGCCAAATACAAAAATCTGGATGACTTGGTGATGATGATCGGTGGCAATCTCACCGTGGGCAGCGGCAACGCCACCGATATCATCCCGCGCTATCAAAACTATGGATTCGACTTGGTGTGTCATCAGGTGGATTTGAACACGGGTCTGGATATGCTCGAAGACTACCTCAGAGAACACAAGCCATCATGAGTCAGCTGCAGGAAGAGCGCGAGATCATTCTCGGCAATGAAAACGTTGACGCATTCGATTTCGACGAGGTGCGAGAATTTGTCAAAGGCGCTGATGAGAAGTTGTTCATCTCGCACCATTTTGAGACCGCCAGTAAAATGTTGGTGCAACCCCGGGGCGGTTTTCCAACCTACGAAAAGCAGTTTGCACTGTATGAATTTTTCGTCGACGCCAAAGTAGATGTCCTGCCGTTAACGATCGATTCCAACACGCGACTCAACGACTACACCACCGCGAAGAAAATGCTGCGCCTGAGCGAGGCCAATGAAGTGGATATGCTCAACGGTTATCCGCTGGTCAATCACGGCTACCGCAGCACGCGTAAGATGATGACGCATTTTAACCACCCGGTGAGCTTACGTCACGGTACTCCCGATGCACGTCTGCTGATCGAGATAGCCATCGCGTCGGGGATTTTTGAAATCGAAGGCGGGCCAATCACCTACTTGCTGCCTTATTCAAAAAACTTTCCACTCGATAAGGCGTTTCTGTACTGGAAGTACGTCGAGCGGGTGTGCGCGGACTACTCAACACTGAACAAACCCATCAATCGGGAATCGTTTGGGCCTCTAACAGCGACCTTGGTGCCACCCTCGATCACGATTGTCATCCAACTACTGGAAATGCTGCTGTCTTTGGAAGAGGGTGTGAAGTCATTTTCAATCTCATTCTCGCAGCAAGGCTCAATGACCCAAGACATCGTTACCGCAAAAGTCACCCGGGACTTAGCCAAACATTACGCTGCACAGATAGGCTGCGAAGACGCGGTGATCCATCTGGTTTACCATCAATGGATGGGGGCGTTTCCAACCAATCGCGATTCCGCCGATCAGTTGATCAACATGTCCACGGTCATCGCCTCGATGTGTGGCGCCGATAAAATCATAACGAAAACGCGTGAGGAAGCGGTTGGCATCCCAACCAAAGAGGCCAACGCGCAAACCGTGGCCAATACTCAGTACACGCTGAACATTTTGAGTGGGTTGCCTGCGGTCGTGGATGAACAGGAGGAGGAGATCTTGTGCGCTGAAGTGCACGCGATCATGGAAGCGGTGTTCAATGACCCGGCCGATACCTTATGGCGAAAGGTGTTTAACTCCATCAAGAATGGCATCATCGATGTGCCATTTTCACCGCACATCATCAACCACAACAAAATGATCACCATTCGCGATGCGCATAAAAACATCCGCATCATTGAACGTGGCAACGTGCCCATTCCAGATCACTGTTACCGCTACGAAAAATCGTGTTGCAACCTGAATAAGGACACCACTGACATAGTCAACGATATCATTCACGACATAGGAATCATGCAGTGAAGCAGGCTAACGATAAACTGCTCATCGATATTGGTAGCACTTACTTCAAGCTCTGCACACCCACATCGATCGAGCAACATTTCCGCGATTTCAACAAACGCATACTCGACGACTTGAACCATAAGTGCGGCGACACAGTGGCCCGTTTCTCACAAAATGACATTCACATCTGCTCATCGGCCAACGGCGGATTAAGCACGCTGATTATCGGACTCACTCAATCGTATTCGCTAAAATACGCCACCAACATCGCCTATAACGCAGGCATTAATATTATTGAATCGATTGTTTTCCAGGACATTAAAACCTACTCGATACCCAGTGACGTGATCGATGCGGTGATTATTGTCGGCGGAATCGATTCCAACGGCGGGGTGTTTGACGAGCGACTCGATGAATATCTGGCCAAACTCAATTACTCAAACGCGGTCTTTGTCGGTAACGCCAGCGATGCAGAAACGCTGACTGGCAGGCTCGATAAATTAACGGTTTTGCCCAACATTATCGATAATCGTCTGCACATTGTTGAAGCGCACCTTAAAGAATATCTGACTAACCTGTACCAACAAGACATAGAAGGCAAGCAAGACATCAAGCACTTGTACGACATTACTGGCAATCAAATCTATTCCACCCCGTATGTGGTGAATAGATCGCTGCCGTTGATACATACCTCGTTTGCCGTCACCGACCCGTTCATTCTGCTCGACATCGGTGGGGCGACTACCGATGTTCATTATTCCAAAGATTTGGTCAGCGACAACATTGTTACGCAACAAGGACACGATCGAATTGTGTTCAAGAAACTGGGTGTGTATAAATCCAGGCAATCGTTGGTGTTCACTGCCGAGCAGAACGAATTTGCCTACGAGTTATTAATGCACTTGATGGTGACTGAAAATATTTACCACGAACACAGCGAGAAAGCCACGAAAATTCTGATGCAGCTGGCTATCTTTTTGGTGCTGTGCAACATGTCTCACTACCAACCCTCGACAGTGAGTCTGAAACTACTGGCGATGAACTCCATTGTGTTCACCGGCGGTATTACGAAAGTGCTGGGTACGGATGACATAGAAGATGTGGTGGCGTTTTTCTACCGTAAAATTCTGAATTCAGAGCATAAACCTGCCACCGTTCTGGATAAAAATTACGACATCTGGACTTTGGGTGCCAAGGAACACGCCGCATGTCTATAAATTGCATTCGAGTCTTGCTGGAGAACGCAGCGCTAAGCCACCCGGACAAGACCGCACTGATCGACAAAGGCGACAAACTCACTTACGCCGAGCTGCTCTCGAAAGTGAATCAGATTGCGCTGTACCTGCAAGAGCTGGAATTGCCCAAAGGCGCACGATTAGGCATCTACTCCAACAAAAGCGCTTCCCAAGTGATTGCTATTCTGGCGGTGTTATCCACCGATTACATTTTGGTGCCATTAACGCGGCTACTGAAACCTGAGCAAGTACAGTACATCATTGAAGATTGCGACATCCGGTGCATTATTACCGATAAGCTGAAATTGGAGAATATTGAAGAGATCAATTTCGATGGACATATTGTGTCAATCGAAACCGCGCATAAGGAGATTCCATCGTTTGAGGAGATCTTCAAGTATTACAACAAGCCCTATGCCTGCAACATCAATGGCCATGACAACGCGCTCATTACCTATTCGTTCGGTTTAACAGGGACGCCCAAGGGCATAGTCATATCACATCGAAACCTGATCGATTCAGCGCGCGTAGTCTCGCAATATCTGCAACTGAATGAGAGCGATGTCATTTCCGGGTTGCTTATTTTTAATCTGGACTACGGGCTCAATCAGATTTTCTGTGCCTTGATTAACAAATGCACGCTTGCGCTGCATCGATTTATCTTGCCAGACGATTTTTTCAATCATCTTGTGGACGATCAGGTAACGGTGTTGCCGTTGATGCCGGTCAACATATCCCAGATGTTTGATGAAGATTTATTTTCTCATCCGGCAGTTGAGCAATTCGATAAGGTCCGAATTATCACGTCATCCGGTGGCAATGTGACGCAAAAAATGATCAAGGACTGTGAAAATACCTTCAAAAATGCTCAGTTTTATTCCATGCACGGGCTCACCGAAGCGTTTCGATCCACCTATCTGGACCCGGCGCAAATAAATATTCGGCCAGACTCAATCGGCAAACCCATTCCAGACGTATCGCTGCATGTCATCAATGAAGACGGGCGAGAGTGTGCACCACGCGAGATCGGTGAGTTGATCCACCGTGGGTGCTACATCTATCGCGGCTTTTGGAACGCACCTAAAGAAACCAGTGAACGATTTAAATCGGTTCAAATTTTGAAAGATGTGGTCAATCTCGAGGGCCAACTGGTTGACGAAATTGTGGTGGCTAGCGGCGACTACGTTTATAAAGACGAAGAGGGCTATTTTTACTTTGTCGATCGGCGTGACGACATGATCAAAACCAGCGGTTTTCGGGTATCGCCATTTGAAATTGAATCGGTGGTGGAGAAGAATCTACCGCAGATTCAGCAATGTGCCGTCTTCGGTATGGACAACCCAGAAATCGAAGAAGAGATTGTGATGGTGTATTCCAGCGCTGGAGAGCTGTCGCATAAAGAGATTACGTTCGAACTTAAGAAACATTTGGCCTCCTACATGATCCCCGGCCGGATTGTTTACCGAAAATCGCTCCCGCTGGTACAAAGCGATCAGAATAAAATTAATAAAGACGAATTAAAGCGGGAACTGGCAGGTCAATAGCTTGCTCGATTCCAACCGGCCCGATCAAGCCGAAGCCGGTTCGAATGGTTCGCTTTTCTCTACCATCGTTCAGCATGTCGACCCCGGTTAGAATCGCTAGCTTTTGTCCAGATCGGGCCAAAGTTTCGTGCCTGGATAAAACTGTGACCAGGCAAACCAGAAGGCCGAGTGGCTTCCTGCATCGCTACCGTCGGCTTTGTTCACAGCTCGCACACCACCGGCGTCCAATTCAAGTTTTATGTTCTCAACTTCTAAAGCTTCACCTCGCGTTAACGCGGTGGACAACGAGTATTAGGTGGAATATAGCAAAAAGAGCCATCACTAAAGGTAGCCGAATTTAAAGCTGAAAAAAATTATCGCCGGTTGGTACAACTGAACCTAAATATTTTTTGATCAATTCAGGATATTTATTAATAGCTTCAGTTATAGAGCAAAAGATGACAC
>CALFBL010000062.1 GCA_937951695.1 uncultured Granulosicoccaceae bacterium
GGTACACGTTTCTGGATACCGCTGAGCTCTACGGAGCAGGTCGCAGCGAATCGCTGATGGCGAAGTATCTTGCTAAGCGGCGCCGTGAATACACCTTAGCCACAAAATGCGGGTTAACCGCGACGGGTATGGACGGTCGGCCTGAGACCTTGGTAAAGAGCTGCGAAGGCAGTCTGAAACGATTGAACACCGACGTTATCGATTTGTATTACCTACATCGTGCAGACCCGAAGGTGCCAATCGAGGACAGTGTCGGTGCATTGGGGCGTCTGGTGGAGAAAGGCATGGTGCAAACCATCGGGTTATCTGAAGTCAGTACCGAAACACTGAAGCGCGCTCACGCCGAATACCCCATAACAGCGCTTCAAAGCGAATATTCGTTATGGTCACGAACGCCGGAGCGGGGAATTCTTGCCGTCTGTAAAGACCTGGGTATCACGTTTGTGCCGTTCTCACCGCTGGGACGCCAGTTTTTAACAGGATGTTCTCCGGATGTTTCAGAATTGCCGGACGACGATCTGCGCTGCACCATTGCGCGACCCAGGTTCGAGCCTGATGCCTTCAAGCAAAACGTTAAATTGCTGGATCAATTTGGTGAATTCGCTGATCAGTTCGAGTGTTCAAAAGCTCAGTTGGCGCTTGCTTGGTTGCTGGCCAAGGAAGCGGGCACGATGATTCCCATACCCGGCACCCGAAGCCCGGAACATGTAAAAGAAAACGCAGGAGCGGCAAATGTGGTTCTGGACCAGGCAACGGTTAGCCAGCTCGATGAAATCATCAACGAATCGACCGTGACGGGTACCCGTTACACAGCCGATCGAATGGCGTCGTCTGATTCTGAGAACGATTGATTTAAACGTTTTGCGCGGCGATTACCTGAATTTCGACCCGAAATTTTGCTTGCGCCAATCGCGGAGATTCGACACAGGCTCTGGCGGGTGGCTCCTTGCCATCAATCCAGGCATCCCACACCCGATTCATCTCGGCAAAATCATCCATGCTGCACAACCAGATGGTCGCGTTTAGCAGCTTGTCACGAGAGCTACCGGTTTCCGCCAGCAGGGCATCGATTTGGTTCAGGATCGCCTTGGTTTGTTCAGTGACGGTGTCGCCTTCGGCAACTTGCCCGGCTGTGTAAACAACGCCTGCGTGGCTCACGCTCTGGCTCATACGTTGGTTGGATTGGGCTCTAACAATAGTCACGATGAATTTTTTTTCCTGAAATTAACGGGAGGTTCACGGAGCAAAGTGGGCAAAATCGTGAACTGTGTCAAGTATAGATTGGCCTTTGTCTGTCGAGCGTAAGTTAGCGTAGAATCGGGTCAAGCTGGGAGAACCGGCGAATTACAGTTACTGATGAGATCAACATGAGAAAAATTCAAATTAGTGTTGCCCTGGCAGCGGCATTGGTGTCCGCCTCAGCGATGGCAGCGGATGTTCGTATCGCCACTGAAGGCGCTTACGCTCCGTGGAACTTCATGGACGACAGCGGAAATGTGGCCGGGTTTGAAATCGATCTGGGCAACGAGATGTGCGCGCGCGCGGGTGTCGAGTGCGAGTGGGTGGTAAACGAGTGGGATTCAATGATTCCAAATTTGGTTGCGGGCAATTACGACATGCTGATGGCGGGAATGTCGGTCACCGACGAGCGTAAAGAGACGATTATGTTTGGCGACGAATACACCCCGCCGGATCCTTCCAGCTTCGCCGCAGCCAGTTCTGCCGATGTGGATATGGCCAACGCCAGTGGGCTGAAAATTGGTGCTCAAGGCGCAACGATTCAGGCGGCCTATCTTGAGGCAAACCTCGCCGACGGTAATGATATTCTGAGCTACGAAAGTGCCGATCAAGCCGTGGCTGATTTGGTTGCAGGCAACATCGATGTCTTGTTGGCTGACACCAGCTTTTTAGAGCCTGTGGTCAACGGCAGTGGAGGCACTTTGGCGTTCGTGGGAGACAAAGTCGCTATTGGTGGTGGGGTCGCGCCCGGTTATCGTCAGGATGAAGGTGAGCTGGCTGCAAAAATGAACGCGTCTTTGGCAGACATCAAAGCAGACGGTACCTTGAGTAAGCTTCTGATCGAATATTTCGAGAAAGATCTCTGGGCTGAGCAGTAACTCAAATTCGCACCATAAGCGCTGCTGGCGTTTAATGAAAAAGAGAAGGGCGCTTTCCATGGAAAGCGCCCTTTTTTCGTTATAGTGCCGACATGCTTGAAGCCCTGTCTCTCTGGATCTCAAACCACGTGTCTGCCGATGCGGCGATGTGGTTTGACTACTTCACCAATGGCAAACACCTGGCGTGGTACGCCAGTGTCCGCTTCACCTTAATCGCAGCATTCGGAGGCGCGGCCTTAGCCGTGCTGTTTGGGCTTGCGGGCGCGTCGGCAAGACGCTCAGGCTTTGCCCCATTTCGGTGGTTAGGTTGGGGCTACACCACCATGGTGCGAGGCATTCCAGATGTACTGATCATACTGTTCTTTCCACTCGCGTTCGAGCAGGGTGTGGAGTGGTTGATGGCACAGCAGGCATGCTCAGCGGCCGAATTGGCCAGTGGTGTCTGGCCACCGTGCGATGGCGCGCAATGGTACCTCAGTACCACTGAATACCTGATTATGGCGTGTGTGTCCCTCGGGTTGGTGTACGGTGCGTTCGCTGCGAATGTTGTTTATGGCGCTATGGACGCGGTACCTGCGTCGCAGCTCGAAGCTGCCAAAGCCTACGGTTTTACAAAACGACAAATTTTCATGCGCTTTCAGGTTCGGCAGATGTGGATCTACGCCTTACCCGGTTTGTCCAACGTCTGGATGTTATTGCTTAAAGCCACAGCCTTTCTGTCGTTACTGCAAATTGCCGATATCGTTCTGTGGGCTGAGCGGCTGGGCGCACCCAATTACTTTGCTCGTGCGGGCATGCTGCACCCGGATTGGCGATGGCGTTATTACTTGGTCCTGTTTCTGTTCTACATTCTGATGACGGTGCTGTCGGAGTACTTTTTCAAATTCCTTGAAAAACGGGCCAGCCGCGGAATGCGCTTAAATCAAGGCGAGGCAACGGCATGAGCGAGATACTGCCGTCGTTTCCGAACAGCGCCTTTGTTCAGGATATCGTCATTTTGGCGAAACCTGCGCTGTTTAATATCTACTTCGCCTTCGCATCGATTCCGTTCGGCTTTCCGTTTGCGGTGGTGCTCGCGTTGATGAAGAACAGCTCGTCGGGTCTGGTCTCGAGAATTGCGCGCGTCTATATTTATGCGTTCCGCGGCTCGCCGTTGTTTATCCAGTTTTTCATGTTCTATTCATTGATGCTGGCGTTCAATTTAAGTCATTGGAAGCCAATGGGGATTGATCATATTGTCATGCACCCGTTGTTTATTGGTCCGCTGGTTTTAGTGCTCAACACAAGTGCCTATGCGGCTGAAATTTTATACGGGGCGTTACGCGCGGTTCCGCATCTAGAGCTGGAAGCTGCCAAGGCGATCGGAATGAATCGGCTGCAAACCTTTCGCTCAGTGGTATGGCCGAACATGATTCGGCTGGCGTGGCCGGCGTATACCAATGAGGTCATTTTTTTGTTTCACGCAACAGCCATCGTGTATTTCACCTTACCGGTGATCAATGACGAAAAAGACCTGATGAACAAAGCCGGAGAGTTGTTCGAAAAAGATTACAACGTATTTCTGCACTTCTCGGTTGCCGCCCTGTATTTTTTGGTTATCTCTCTGATGATCTTTTTCGTCGCCGGATTAATCCAGAAACGTCTGAATCGGCATAAGGTCCCCACCGACCGTCAGTCGTTGTCGTACAAACCCACTTTTTTGAGGTGATTGACATGCAAAGCCTGCAACGCGCTCTGTTTTTTCTGGTAGCCATGACGGTGTTTCCACTGGGGGCCGCGCTAGGGCAGGAATTAACCGAGCAAGCATTCACGCTGGGGTCACAAACGCTGCGCGTGAATGTGCCTGAAGGTTATGAATTGAGCCTGCTGACCACCGATATGTCGGGGCCTC
>CALFBL010000063.1 GCA_937951695.1 uncultured Granulosicoccaceae bacterium
AACCTTGTCGCCGATCGTGGGCGATGCTCAGCTTTCTGAGGGAAAAGAGAAATGGGTGGCAAGATCGGCGGGCAACTGTTCGTGAATGCCCTTTGCCAGCTGTTGCACGCCTGGCAAAATGGCGGAATCCCGCCACCACAGTTCTTGCTCGATGGTGGGCGATAAGTTCGCCAGCAACACCAAAACGGTGACAATAAACACCCCACGCGCCAAACCGAACAACACACCCGCGATCCGATCAAATTTTTTGGCTCGCCGGCTACCCACAACATTCATCGCCAGCCAGCTACCGAGGCTGCCCACCAACACGGTGCCAAAAAAAAGAATCGTCGCACTGATACCCAGCCTGGCCTGCGGGCTCTCGATGCTTTCAGGCAGCAACGTGGCAAAGTTTGCACTGAACGCCAGCGTCAAAAACACCGCCCCGATCCATACCGCAAGACTAAAGAATTCGCGATAGAACCCACGAAAAAAACTGATGGCCGCCGAGACGATCAATGCAAGGATAATGATGATGTCGATACCCGTCATGGCGATGACCTAGGGTGTTTCATAAAGGCGCATGGTAACAAGCTCTTCGATCAGTCTCACGGATAAAAGTAGTTCATGGATAGGGCATAACAAGCGCATCACGCCCCAAAAGGTCCACAACGGCGTTTCGCACGGCACCGGCCTGCCCGCGATCGATCATTGGCCCAACTCGCACGCGAAAGACGCTCCCATCCTCGCTGAGGATAACAAACGACGGGTAGCCGGCGCGGCGCAGCCGATCCCGTACGGCCAACGCGTTGGTCTCATCACGAAAACTGCCCGCTTGCACCACCCAAGCCCGAAAACGCGTCGATGCCTCAACCGGGCGCTCATCAGCCACGCCAGGATCGACAGATCGCTCGATCGTGACCTCCTCTGCAAGCACAACCTCTCCCTCAGTCGTGGCCTGCTCTTGAAGCGTAATGACCTCCTCGATCGGTTCAGTGCCCTCTACAGGTGCCAGCGCCTCACCGAGACGAGTGTCCGCGCGCTCCGCCGGTGGCTTTTCGGTAAAGCGACGCTTCATGCGCTGCCACCAGCTTTCTCGATCACTGTTTTCGGAATCAGGGACAGAGACAATCTCACGGGTACCGTCGACATTGATGACGCGAGGAGGCTCTTCGCGCAAACTCTCCACCCGCCGAAACTGACTTTCACTGCCCGAGCCGTCGAGTAGCAGCGGCAGAATAATCACCGCCAGTGCGATGAGAATCGTGGCGCCCCAGAGGCGCTTTCGCAGGGTCTGCGCCCGCTGTACTTCAAGTGATTCGGCTGACATTTTGCCAATGTTCGTGCAAAGCGGTCAGGGTGAGAAAAGACCCGGCGACCAGCACCACAGCCTCAGTTGATGGATGGCTTGAATTATAGGCCAAGACCTCTTCACTGGCAGATGACCAAGCTTCGGCCATCTGCGCGTGCGCTGTCGTCGAGCCACCCACGGTCTCGATGAGCGAGCACAATTCGTTGACGGGTGTAGCCCGCGACCCATCAAGCTGCACACAGTGCCAATGTTGTACCAACGAGTTCAGTGTACTCACTACCTTCGAGATGTCCTTGTCGTTTAACGCGCCAAAGATCATCACCACGGGCGCTCCTGAAAATCGCTCATTAAACGCCTCCACCACACTCGCAGCAGCGGCTGGATTATGCGCCACATCCAGCACCACCGACACCCCTTGCCGATTGCGTTGCTCGAATCGGCCAGGCACTTGAACAGCCGCAGCAGCCTGAATTGCGACCTCCAGTTTTACCGGCAACCGGTCGTGCAAACTGGCAACCGCCATCAGCGCGGCGTGTGCATTGGTTTGCTGATGCGACCCGGGCAGACTCAATGACAACGCTCGTCGTTCACTTTCCGCTGACACGCGCTGCACGAGCATTCCAGAGGCTTGCGCGGCTTCGATCACCAGCCGCGGCGGATCCTGATCGGCCATGATCAAAGGTACATCGCGCCGGCCGATACCAATTTTTTCCAAGCCAATAGACTGACGATCCGAACCTAGCCAACTCTCGTGATCGATCGCGATGCTGGTAACGATGGCGCAATCGGTGTCCCAGACGTTGGTTGTATCCAGACGCCCACCCAGACCCACCTCAAGCAAAATGACATCAACCGATGCATCTACAAACACTCGCATGGCCGCCAGCGTGCTGAATTCAAAATAGGTTAAGGCCGTGTCACCGCGATGCGCTTCAATCGATGCAAACGCCGCTACGAGCGTGGCGTCAACAACCGCTTTGCCGCCAACGACAACACGTTCATTAAAATCAATGATATGGGGTGAGGTGTAGGCCCCAGTGGTAAAGCCTGCCGCCTGATAGATTGCAGCGAGCATGGCAACCGTACTGCCTTTGCCGTTGGTGCCGGCTACCGTAATGATGGGAATGGATATTTCGCCTAGCGACGCTCGCGAGGCCACGTCGGCCGCCCGGCTCAAACCCATCTCAATCTCGTTCGGATGGGTGGCCTCTATCCAGTGCAGCCAGTCGTCTAGGGACGCTGTTGTATCCGGCGCCGACCGATCCATTGGGGTGTGGTTCACAGGCGACTCGCACTCACATTAAGAATCGCTCGATACCACCTTGGCATCAACGAGTGGCTCTGGGATTTCCAACGCCTGCACCTTGGTAAATTTCGCCAATAGACTGGCCAGTGTGTCGCGCATTTGGCGCCGGTCGACGATCATATCGATAGCGCCGTGATCGAGCAAAAACTTACTGCTCTGAAAACCATCGGGCAAGGTTTCGCGCACAGTTTGTTCGATAACTCGCGGACCGGCAAAGCCGATTCTTGCGCCTGGTTCTGCGATGACGATGTCGCCGAGCATCGCCAGGCTGGCCGACACACCACCCATGGTGGGGTCAGTCAGTACCGAGATGTAGGGCAACCCCTGGTCCGAGAGTTTTGTCAACATCGAACTGGTTTTCCCCATCTGCAGCAACGACATCAGGGCCTCTTGCATGCGTGCCCCGCCACTGGCGCTAAAACACACAAACGGCACTTTATCGGCCAGAGCACGATCAACGGCCTGGCAGAATCGCTCGCCCACCACAGAGCCCATCGAGCCTGCCATAAAATTAAATTCAAACACCGCCACAACCAATGGCAAGCCGTGCAGGGTGCCGCGCATGACCACCAACGCATCGGTTTCGCCTGATTCTTTAGCCGCTGCGGTGAGCCGGTCTTTATAGCGCTTGGAGTCTTTGAACTTCAAGATATCAACCGGTTCCACCGAGGCACCGATCTCTTCCCGACCGCCAGGATCGAGCATACGTTCCAGACGTTTACGTGCACCAATACGGATGTGGTGGTTGCACTTGATACACACCTCTTGAGCGCGTTCAAGTTCTGCGTGATACAGCACGTTACTGCAGTTGTCACATTTGACCCACAACCCTTCCGGCACGTTGCCCGAGGTGGGATCACCTACACGAGAGCTAATACGCGCCGGAATGAGCTTTTCGAACCAGCTCATGGCACGCGGAGATGACGGCTTCTTTTTATCGTCGCTCACAGAATCGACTCTTTCATTTTTATCATGATGAAGGTAAAACGCGTCCTCGTGCTAAGGCGTATAGCCTATCAGGCCAGAGCCTCATCTGTGCGTCGAACTGCATCGACAAAAGCTTGCATTCGCGCAGAATCCTTTACACCCTTGGCTTGTTCCACACCCGAGCTCACATCCAAAGCGTAGGGCCGCACCTGACGGATCGCATCGGCCACATTACTGGCGTCCAGCCCACCAGCAAGGATCAATCGGGCCGGCGCTGATTCGGCTAATGCGGCCCAGTCGAAGGTATGTCCCGTGCCGCCCAGCTCGCCTGGTCCGTGGCTGTCAAACAAGAAACCCTGAGCGTGACGGTAGTGCGCCAATTCCGCGTGTGTCGGTAGCCCGTTGCCAACGCCCAAGGCCTTGACATAGGGACGCTGAAACCGTTCACACCACTCGGCCGTTTCAGTACCGTGAAACTGAGGGATCAGGTTGGGTATGGCTTTCAGCGCTGCAGTAACATCATCGGTACCCGCGTTCAAAAACAGCCCAACTCGTACTATATAGGGCGCCAGCGCAGCGGCGATGGTGGCTGCCGATTCGATTGATATCGCGCGTTTGGAGGCTTCGCAGAACACAAAACCGATCGCGTCCGCTCCCAGTCGTTCGGCGCACAATGCATCCTCGAGACGAGTGATGCCACACATTTTGATTCGAGTACGAGACTGCATGATGCGTCCGTTTTAACGCGCAAGTGAGCGACTAAGTTTACGCATTGGCAAAGGTAAATGTGGGCACCTGAAAACGCTTAGGGTAATGTGCCTGCAAAAAACACAGGCCGCTGGGGGGCGCTGTCATGGCCGCGTGCGTACGATCTTGCGCGGCTAGCAGGGTCTCCAGCCAATCGACCGGTTTGTCCCCTTTGCCAATCGCCATTAACGAGCCCGCAATGATGCGAACCATGTTGTGCAAGAATCCGTTCGCTGTAATGTCGATGATGACTCGATCGCCGCGCTGATAT
Source organism: uncultured Granulosicoccaceae bacterium (assembly GCA_937951695.1). Classification (GTDB taxonomy): domain Bacteria; phylum Pseudomonadota; class Gammaproteobacteria; order Granulosicoccales; family Granulosicoccaceae; genus Granulosicoccus. Next base: position 4,543 of record CALFBL010000063.1, read on the forward strand.
ATCTGTAAATCATGAAGCACGCGCACGGGATGATTGGCCTGGCACTCGGAGGATCGAAAACTACTGAAGTCGTGCTCACCCAATAACGCTGGAGCAGCTCGCTGCATGAGATCCACATCAAGCGGATCTCGCTGCCAGCTCAAGCGTCCGGCATCAAGCCCGGGCCGGGTAAGCCGGTTCAAAATGGTGTAACGATAGGCACGTGAATCTGCCGAGAAACGGGCGTGAAAGTCCTCTGACATCACTTGCGACCAATGTACCGAGACGTCTCGCGCCAGCACCGAATTCACCCCGAAGGTCCAAGCGGTCAGTGGTCGATTGGCTGTTGTGTCAAAGTGCACGATTTGAGCGATCGCGTGCACGCCAGTGTCGGTGCGACCGGCACAATGCACGGTGATAGGTTCATTGGCTATTTTGCTTAATGCCGACTCAACCGCTGCCTGTACTGAAACGGAATGCGGCTGGCGTTGCCAGCCGCAATAGGCTTGTCCGTCGTACTCCACCGCCAGAGCTACACGCATGAGATCACACTCGGTCTGCGGGCAGCTCGTCGCGGTTTTACAATACGATACTTACGAGATCTTGCGCTTAAGTGTTTCAGCTTCAGACACTTGTTCAGGGCTGCCGCTTTTCACAATCTCATCCAACGCGCTGCTGGCAGAGTCGTTGTCACCCATGTCGATGTAAGCTTTCGCCAAATCCATCATGGTGTCCATCTCATCGACCGATTCAAGACTGTCAGTGCCAGCTAGGAGAGACTCGTCACTGGTTGCGTCCATGTCCAGACCACGACCCGAGATCAAGCTGTCGTCCAACAATTCTGTGCTGTCGAGTTCCATGTCGCCAGACAATTGATCCAGATCCAGTGTCAGATCATCTGCCGCACTGGGGATATCCGAGAGGTTTCCGTCAAGCGACGGCGCTTCCAACTCTGCACCATCCAGAGTCGGCACATTCAGGCTCATGTCGTTCATTGCATCGCTGGCTTGATCGCCCACAGTGCCGGCGATACCCGAGGCCGTATCAGTGATATCCGGCGCAGCACCTGAAACCGCACCTTTTGCAGAGTCCGCAGCGTTATCAAGCGCAGGGAAATTCAGACTGCTGGTGTCATCACCGTCGGCGGCGATTTCATTGGCAATCTGAGAAAAATCACCCGTGGCTTCAAGATCGGCTTCATCGAAAGCAAACGCCGGATCGATGCTTTGATCCATCAGATGACTTTCATCGTCGTCTTGACCGAGATCGTTCAGCGATTCGTCGTTGTGCGAGGCACCGATACCCAGACCATCACCGCCACGGCTGATGCTGGACACGCCAGAATCTGCAGCGTCGCTCAGGAAATCATCATCGTCCATTCGGTCCGCGTTGCTGTAACTGCCAACATCGCCGGCAGCAGCCGCTCCCGCATCGCCATCAAACAAGGCGTTAGAAGGATCGATTTCGCTACCCGCAGCCGCAACCCCCGGCCACAGTTCGTGCTGAGTACCGAATTTCTGCTCGAAAACACTCGCCACTTCAGCGTAATTCTCGGCATTGCCTTGGGCCGCATGGGTTTCCAACAACTTAGCATAATAAGCGGCGTTGTTTTCGTTCTTATCGATGGCCTTGGTGAGTAATTCTTCGGCTTGACCGTGGAGGCCATAAGCTAGGTAAACGTCCACCTCCGAGATGGTGTCATCGTGGTCGGCGTCGACATCGTTGACATCAGCTTCAAAGTCAGCTGCAGCGCCTGTCGTGAATTCATCCGCTGCGTGGCCGCTATCGTCGTGGCCTTTATCATCTCCTAGACCGATCGCAGCTGCAGCACCCTCCACGCCAGCACTTCCGGCGGCCACTGCCGCGCCCATACCAGAGCTTGCAGCGCCGGATACTTGGTCGACACCACCCTGAGCGATGTTGGCTGCGCCGGTACTGAATGAGGCGGTACCGTCCATATCGTCCATGTCGTCAAAAAATTCGACATCGTCTAGATCCGCTTCATCGAATTCGACTTTTCTACGCCGTCCCAAGAACAACACGCCGAGTAAACCTGCCCCGAACAGGCCAAGCAAGCCGATAGGGATCCATTTCAGGTTGCTGCTCATGACGCCATCAAGCCAACTTTTTGGCTCTTCAGTGACATTACTGGCTGCGTCGCCAACGTTGGCAACAGCCGCAGCGGTTGCGGTTGCGTCGGCAGCTTCATTCACGGTATCTCTTACCGCATTATCAACACTTGCAGCCGCATCAGCTGCGCGCTCACCCACCAGCTCAACCGAATCTAAGGGTTCGCCGGTTCCGGCCAAGGCATTATTGGCTACATCGCCGGCGGCATCAGCTGATCCGCCAACTAGATCAGAGGCAGATCCTGTCAGATCTGAAGCTGCGTCTGCCGCACCACCAACCAGATCGGAGGCTGATCCAGCTAGGTCTGAAGCTGCATCTGAGGCGCTGTCCAATGCACCTGATGCCTGATCCTGAGTGGCTGCCAGCTGCGCTTCCAGCTTGGCAATGTCGTTTTGCTGTAACGTGACCAAGGTATCCATGTCTTCACCGGTGTTCAGTAAAGCCTCCGATTGATCGCCAAGGTCTGCAGACTTACGCCGTGATGAAGCCAATTCTTCTCGAGCCAGTTGTAACTTGCGGTTGATTTCACCCAAACGATTCGCATCGCTAGCGGTAGATTCATCTGCTGTGGCACTCACAGCGGTAGTGGTCGAATCGTTGTCGGCAACAATAGAGAGCTCGTCGCGACGCAACACTTCAGAGCGTGCGTTCTCAAGAATCGCCGCAGCATCAGCCGATAAACTGGTATCCGTTTCAGGCGTTTCTGCACGAGCCCGAGGCGTCGAAGTCTGCGAGGAGCGTGCCACTTGAGTGGCGCGCTGGCCAGAGCGTAAGCCGTCACGATATTCCTGCCACAAACGATTTTGTTCATTTACGCCCGCCACAGCCTCTGCTTGTGAGATCGACGAAGCTTCGCTGGCGTCTGGGATGGTCAGTGTTGCGCCTGCTTTTACCAGGTTGATGTTGCCGTTAATAAAGGCGCTTTCGTTAGCGGCCAAGAGCGCCAACATCATTTGCTGTGGCGAGACACCTGCGCCTGTCACGCGTTGAGCGATCGTGCCAAGCGTATCGCCACGCTGCACGGTAACCGAATCGCCCGCACTGGAGCCAGCGTTAACACCATCAATGGTGATCACAACCGATTCACCTAAAGGCTGACCGGCGTCACTGCCGCCACCAACCAAATCAACAGTTGGCAGCCAGCTGGAATCAATCTCTGTCTGGGCAGCCGTATTCGGTGCGCCAAGATCCGACAAACTCACCACTTCGCCAACAGTGGATATGTCCAAGCGATCTGCGCCAAAACCTACAGCGCTGTCGAGCGCTTCAAGTGAAACAACTTCGCCACTGAAATCTGCACCTGCGATATTGCCTGCAGGCTGGGCGCTTAGTGCCGTGTCAGTCAGTTGGGCGGTATCAAAGGTGGAGATGCCCTCGAGTGTCACCAGCTCACCGCCAATGGAGTCGAGCGACTCGAGTTCCACGAGCTCGCCGCTGGTAGAATCTCGCAGAATCGGTGTTGGGGTAACCCGCGATGTGTCGCCGCGCTGAACGAGTGCAGGTGAATCCGCAGCGGTATCGACCCGCGCACTGGTGTTGGGGGACAAAAATACCGGTGGATCGAGCAACACCGTGTATTCACGGATCATCCGGCCCGAAGTCCAGTCCACTTCCAGTAGAAAATTCATGAACGGCTCGACGATGGGCCGCTGACTGGTAATAACGATGGTTTGGGAATTCGGGTCGACCGTAAATTTCAGATCAGCCAGCGCGGCTGTTCGCTCAATGCCGGCGCGAGCGAAGGCTTCCGGGGAGGCCAATTTGACGATCATCCCTTGTAGTTCGTTGTCGCGCACAGACGATAATTGAATTTCTGCGCTCATCGGTTGATTCAATGCTGAGCGCATCTCTATTTCACCCAGACTCAGCGCGTAAGCTGAATTCGATGATAAAGCGATGCTGACAGCCATAGCCGTTGCTAGTTTTCGCACTGTTCGTATCCCAAAAAACATGTCTCTCGTAGGCATAATTCGGTTCAGGCAAACCAGTATTATGAACTACAGCGAGCGGGTTTAAACCCGATTAACCTATCGTATATAGCCGAATTATCCGAACACGGCTTAAACCTCTGGGTGGTTTCGGACAATGTTCGCAAAGGCGCTGCGTTG
>CALFBL010000064.1 GCA_937951695.1 uncultured Granulosicoccaceae bacterium
ATATCGCACTACCCGCCAACCAACCCAGTGAAGCACCGGTGTAAGTCATCACGCCGCTGGAGGGAACCGGCAACAGGATATCGCTCGCAAGCACAACAATAACAGCGATCAACGCCGGTACGTTTCCGTCAGCAAGAAGAGAACCGGTTAACAGGTTGTCAACAACCCATCTCTCACTCTGCTCTCCAACAATGACAAACGGAATAACCGGCACCAGCAACACCAGTACAACGCCAAAGCGAATGGTGCTGAACAACAACGGCTCGAACAGTTGTGTGCCGATCTTGCCTGCGATGTAGTTGAACCCCCAGGCTGCGTTGACAGCGATGAGAATCAGGCTGTGGTGTATAGGCAAAGGTCAGTACACGTTTTCGGCGCTAAGCCGATCGTGCAGGGCTTTCAGGGCACACCGATTGGGCATGCCAACGCGTGGCTTGTCGGGTTGATGCATCAATTATCGTGTTTGCGGGTTTTGTGCATCGTACAAGCAATGACAGCGCAGCGGTTCGGTGTACTATCGGGCGCTATGAAAACAGTCTTGATCACCGGTGGTACCGGCTACCTTGGCCATCGGCTTTTACCGATTGCAACCCAGCGCGCTCGCGTGGTCGCGGTTGCCCGACGTCCCCGCGCCCTGAGCCGATTGTTCCGTCCACAGAGCATGGATTTGCAAGACAGAAGCTCGATCTTTGCTGCGATCAGTTCGATCAAACCCGACGCCATTATTCACGCCGCGGCGCTCAACCCGGGGGTTGACGACGAGCGCATGCCAGCCGTGAATCACCAAGGTACTCAGTATCTGGCAGAAGCGGCCTGTGAGATGGGTTGCCGATTGGTGATGGTCTCGACCGATATGGTGCACGATGGCAAGCAGGCACCTTACGCCGATGATGCGCCACCGTCCCCGATCAATGTCTACGGGCAATCCAAAGCCGATGGCGAGCAAGCCGCATTGGCCGCGCACCAAGACACCATCGCGGTACGAACCTCGTTGATCTACGGGCTGGATGGCGTCGATCGCGGCACCTTTGGCTTTGCTAACCGGTTGGCCGATGGCAACCGCTTAACCTTGTTCAGCGATGTGTTGCGCCAACCCGTCTGGCGCGATGCGCTGGCGCAGGCACTGGTTCAGCTGGCGCTGGATTTTACCGATGAGACCGGCACCTTAAACCTCACCGGCAGCGACGTACTTGATCGCGCCACCTTTGCAACACGGATGCTCGACTTCTGGCAAGTTGCCTATGAGCCCTCCGTCATCGAACACATCCAAGCCAGCGAGCGGCCCGAGTTGTCAGGCGTACCCATTAACCTTGAGTTGTCTCTGTCTCGTGCCACAGCCCTTGGTTTGCCCACGCTGGGTGTGCTCGAAGTTCTACAACAGCACGCGCAGCTGAACGCACCACCACCACCCACTAGGTAATTTCCATGCCGCTTACCATGAACCCAAACGTATTTATTACCTGCGCCGTCACCGGCAGTGGCGCAACCCAGGATAAGAGCGAACATGTTCCCAGGTCCCCCGAGGCTATTGCCAACAGTGCGATCGCCGCTGCCAAAGCCGGGGCAGCCGTGGTGCATTGTCACGTGCGAGATCCTGACACCGGAGCGCCAAGTCGAGACCCTAAACTGTTTCGTGAGCTCACCGATCGCATTCGCGATTCTGCAACCGATGTGGTGCTGAATTTAACCGCCGGTATGGGAGGGGACCTGGTATTTGGTCCACCCGATTCGCCCTTGCCTTTAATCTCCGGTACCGACATGACCAGTGCACAAGAACGCGTGGCGCACGTGCTGGAATGTCGCCCGGAAATTTGTACACTCGATTGTGGCACCATGAATTTTGCGGAAAGCGATTACGTTATGACCAACACCCCAGGCATGCTCGAGGCGATGGGCCAGCTGATGACCGAGATGGGTGTCTGCCCAGAGATTGAAGCGTTTGATACCGGTCACTTATGGCTGGCAAAACGCTTGGTAGATAACGGTGTGCTGAAGTCCCCTGCGTTAGTGCAACTGTGCATGGGAATCCCTTGGGGTGCGCCCGATGATTTGAATACGTTTATGGCGATGGTGAACAACGTTCCCTCTGACTGGAACTGGTCAGCGTTTGCTATTGGTCGTAACGAATTGCCTTATGTGGCCGCAGCGGTTCTCGCCGGTGGCAATGTTCGTGTGGGTCTGGAAGATAATCTGTATTTAAAGCGCGGTGTATTGGCCACTAACGAACAATTGGTGGAACGTGCCGTCACCATTATCGAAACCATGGGTTCACAAGTTATGGACGCTGCAACGGTGCGTACCCAATTGGGGCTCACTAAGCGAGCGCCGGTATGAGCGCTGCAATCATCGGCGCTGGTGTTATCGGTGCTGGCTGGGCCGCACGCTTTGCGTTAATGGGTTGGGATATTCGTATTTTTGATCCATCCAAGGGCGCACGCGAGCGCTTCGAGGCGGTGTATGCGAACGCGGTGGATTCCCTGCCAGGTTTGTACGAACACGCCTTACCACCCGCAGGAGAGATCACGTGGTGCGAGTCGTTGCAAGACGCGGTGGCAGAGGCGCAATGGATTCAGGAAAGTGCGCCTGAGCGGCTTGAACTGAAACACAGCGTGTTCAAGCAAATACAAGCCTGTTGTTCATCCGATGCATTAATCGGTTCCTCGACTTCAGGCTTTACCCCGACACAATTGCAACAGGGCGCAAGTCAGCCTGAGCAGATCTTTGTAGCGCATCCGTTTAACCCGGTTTATCTTTTGCCGCTGGTTGAACTGGTGGGCAGTGATGCCTCGGTTGAACGCGCTGCCAACGTGATTGAAGACATTGGCATGCACCCGTTGCGCGTACGCCAAGAGATTGAAGCGCATCTGGCGGATCGTTTTCTGGAAGCGGTCTGGCGTGAAGCGCTGTGGCTCATCAACGACGGTACGGCCACCACCGAAGAGGTGGATAACGCCATACGCTATGGGTTTGGCTTACGTTGGGCGCAAATGTGGCTGTTTGAGACCTATCGTCTGGCGGGGGGAGACGCCGGTATGGCGCACTTCATCGAACAGTTCGGGCC
>CALFBL010000065.1 GCA_937951695.1 uncultured Granulosicoccaceae bacterium
TACCGTAGGCGGTCACCGAGGCACCAATACGAGGTATGACCGCATCGAACAGATTCAGAGGTTTGCCCTCGAGATGCACACTGGGTTTGGCCGAGGCAATATTCATGTAACAGCGCAGCACATCGATAACCTGCACTTCATGGCCCCGAGCTTCTGCGGCTTCGATAAGCCGGCGACTCGAATACAAACGCCGGTTTCGGGATAGTAGTGCGATACGCATGAGCTTAAGCCTCCTTTGATTCGTCGCTGTACAGTAAACGTGTGGAGCGGCGACCACAGGTAAATGATAACGCTGGGTCGACCACAAAATCGGGAGCGATTGACGTGCGTCCGAGCAACATTCTAAACAGCATGTTACGCCGTTCAGTCAGCGTGATTTCCACCTCTTTGCTGACACCACCGAGCTCAATGGTGGTGGAAATAACATGACGAGTTTCGGTATGTCCACCCGAATCGGTCACATCCCGGATATCCACTAGCGGGGCTGTACAGCGACGTGTAATGCTGTGGCTGCGTTGCACAGGCAACACCGAGAACGACACCAACTGCACACCGTTTTCACCGAAGCGTTCCACATCATGGGCGTGAATCGCCGAGGTGCGGGCGCCGGTATCGACCTTGACTTTAAACGCTGGCAGGTCCAGATCAGGCAATGCGATCCATTCGCGCCAGCCCAGCGTGACAGGATTTGAAGACGACATGATGGGGGGTTGCTCCGCCGAGAATAAAGGTTGCGTGGCACAATGAACGTATGAAAAAAGACAATGCTTACTTTGACAACGCCTCTACCAGCTGGCCTAAACCAGAGGCTGTGTACCTCTTTATAGATCAGTTTCAGCGCCATCACGCAGTGAACCCCAGTCGGGGCGGCTACGCAATGGCTATAGAGACCGAAGCTATGGTCATCCAAACGCGCCAACTGCTGGCAACATTTTTCGGTTTTTCAGGCCCCGCCAATCGAGTCCTGTTCACCGCCAATATAACTGATTCATTAAATATGGCCTTGGGTGGCACGCTAAAAACTGGCGATCATGTCATCACGACCCGCCTAGAACACAACGCGGTGCTAAGAACCACCGCCTATCTGGAACGCGACCGTAAGGTGAGCACCACCTACCTACCAGCCGATGCCGGCACCGGTGTGGTCAGCGCAGATGCCATTAAAGCCGCGATCGAACCGCACACCGCAGCCATCGTGCTCAGCCACGCCTCCAACGTCACGGGCCGGGTACAGCCGCTCTGCGACATCGGGCAGTTGGCACGAGAGCACAAGATTCCACTGATCGTGGACAGCGCCCAAACCGCAGGGGTGTTACCGATCAACATGCACAGCGACGGCATCTCCATCCTTACGTTCACCGGTCATAAAGGCTTGTTCGGCCCGATGGGAATCGGTGGCCTGATCGTCGATAAATCCACTGATCTTACGGTGACCAAGTTTGGCGGCAACGGCATTTTGTCCGAAGCCCGATATCAACCCGATAGCTGGCCCCATCGGCATGAAGTTGGCACACTCGCAGTACCGGCCATTGCTGGCCTGCATGCAGCTCAACGCTGGTTTAACACCTTGGGCGAGAACCTTGCCTCGCCCTACGGGCTGACATCTGCGCAGGACGCACGAACCCTGGCGGTGGCATTGAACGAAGAATCGATCGGCCATCCGCTGGATTTAAACCAACACGCGATTCGCAGCGCCGACGCCGTCAAGCACATTCATCGAACCGAGATGGAACACCTGCGCATCATTCAGCAGGTGTTAGCGGAGTTCGATCATGTGCGTGTGTTGGGCGGAACTAAAAACCAAGACACCGAGAACCAGGTAGCGACCTTAAGCTTTGTCTCAGACCAAGTATCCACCGAACGAATCGCGTCAGCGCTCGATGCTGATTTCCACGTCTGTTCGCGCGCAGGTCTTCACTGCGCTCCACTGGTGCACACCGATGAACGGACGTTGGAGACGCAAGGTGCGGTTCGTTTGGCACCAGGACTCTTCACCGACAAACAGGATATGGCGCAATTGCTTGAAGGCTTACGGGATGTGCTGTCGGTTTAATCAGGTGCACCCAGCAATACTTGTTCGTATCGATCGATCATGCGTTCCTGATCGTAGTGCTCCAGTGCGTAACGCTGGGCGAATAGCCCCATCTCGATCCGGCGAGCGTTGTCGACCGCTAATTCAGCCACGGCATCGGCAAAGGCGTCCAGCTCTTTCGCCACCAGCAACCCACCGGCTTGATCGCCCCGAACTGCCAGCGCGTCCTCACAACCACCCGCACGGGTCATAACTACCGGTGTGCCCGCAGCCTGTGCTTCCAGGGCCGTCAACGGATGACCTTCTCGATCGGATGTGAGCACAAAAATATCCAGCGCGGAAAGAACCTCAGGAATATCGCTGCGTGTTCCCAGACGAAATACATGCTGTTGCAGGTTACGTTCAACGATCCCTTCGTCGATCGACTCGCGAAGCTCTCCATCGCCAATGATCAGGGTACGTATGTGCGGTGCTGTCGTGACCCATCGCGCAGCCGCGTCGAGCAATCGCTGATGGTTTTTGGCTGCGACCAGGCGCCCGATGATACCCACAAAAATACAGTCGTCTCGTACCGATGTTGGCACGTACTTTTGCAGCCACTGCTGGCGTAGTTTACTGCCGTCACCGGATGCATAAATCTCGGTTTCAATACCGTTGTTGATGACCATTACTTTCTCATCGCTTAAACCAATGTCTTCGCGGTAAAAATCGGCAGTGTCTTTTGATACCCCCACAAGACGGTAACAGAGATGAATAAACGCTCGATCGAGGGTGCGATAAAACCAACTCTTCCAATCGTCGCGGCTATGTTCGGTAACCACCACACGGATGCCGGTATAGATCAATGACAACCGAGTCCAGGAATTGGCCGTAAACAAATGCGTGCTAACCGCTGCAGGCTGTAGCGTCTTTATCAATCGGCGTAACTTACTTGGTAGCGTTACATCGATCGCGGGCCTTTTGTGCAGTAGATGACGTACCACACGCTCATCCAATTCGTCAGCGACTTCCCCCCATTTTGTCAAACACACCACGTGCACACGGTACCCACGGTTGACAAAGCGATTGGCCAAAGTAATCAACATGTGCTCAGCTCCGCCAACCGTCAGGGCTTCAATAACGAACACCAAAACAGTCTCTGACGGCGGTGATTCCAAGAGGGTCTTCGCCCGGGAGGAGGTCATGCTACAACCTTATCCGGCACATAGCGCTGGAATAGATCGAGCAACTCTTCAATATTTCGATTTTGATCAAACCGATGCCCGACTTTTTTAGCGGCAGCCTGGCTAAGTTGCATCGCAAACTCCGGATCGGTTGACAACCGGGTCAACGCTGCGGCAAACGCCTCAACATTGTCGGTCGGTACCAAAAGACCAGACACACCGTCCTCCACCAGCTCGGGAATGGCACTGACAGCGGTCGACACCACCGGTACTTTTAGTGCCATCGCTTCGGCGATAACGTTCGGTATGCCATCAGGGGGTTGGCCAGGAATCATCCGTGGGGCCAGACAAAATACATCAGCCGCCTCAAGGGTATCGAGCACATCGGCAAACGCCATTCCGCCGCGCAGCTCGATCGCATCATCGAGTTCGTGCTTGCTGATGAGAGAGCGAAGTTCGGTTTCGATCGGCCCAGAGCCAACGATCTGTAGAGAGAACGGTATGCGTTGTTGACGCAATTTGGCGCACGCGTTGATCAAAATGTCGTGGCCTTTGGTCGGTACCAAACGACCAATGCTCAGCAGCCGCATGGGAGCGTTTGCATCACGTTGATTAAACTGACGACTCGGCGCACGCGAGGTGACCCGAGGGTCCAGCCCATGATAATTCAGATGAACATCATCGGGCGACTCAAGCCCCAACTCGCGTTGCAGGTGATGGCAAAAATAGCCACTGCAAACCACAGTGAATTCGTTGTCATCAAGTTTTTTGGCGAAAAAACGGTTCTGGCTAAAAATATCTTCCCCGTGAATCGCAGCCGACCACGTTACGTCAAATATTTGCGATAAATACCAGCAGGTGGTAGTGGGTATGTTCGCCCAATGACCGTGCCAATGCGTAACGCCCTGTTGTCTGCCTTGTTCGTAGAAGTGCAAGCTCAGCGGCAATATCGCCAGATTCTTCATCACTTCTGCCGGCCGGTCACGTCCCCAGAAGATCACTTTTCCGATGGCCGAGACAGTACGAATTGGGTGCTTGATCAACGTACGCAGCAACACCCACAGCGTGGTCACAGAGATCAGCTTGGCATAGGTGGTTTTGTCGCGAGATAACACAATCGCCTCATCAATCGTGATGGGATCTCGAGGGTATTGCAGACTAAAAATTTGAAAGTCTACACCGTGGTGTTCCAGCGCAATGAGCTCGCGCAGAATGAACGTTTCATGCAATTCGGGAAACATCGATATCACGATCCCCAATTTTGGGCTCGCTGTGTGATCTGTCATTTAGTCAGTTCTGTTGTTTGTGATGCCATTCGCGCAATACATTGCGTTGGACTTTACCAGTGGTGGTTGTTGGCAATTCGTCAAAAAATTCTATAACCCGCGGGTATTCGTACGCCGCCAGATGGCCCCGAATATGATCCTGCAGCGACTGTTTCAGCTCGTCACAAGGCATCGCATCCTCACGCAGCACAACACACAATTTAACCACGTCTCCCCTTAGCTCGTTTGGGTCCGGTACCGCAATTGCGGCGGCCTGAACAACGGCTTCGTGGGTCAGTGCACAGTTCTCAATCTCTCCTGGCCCGATGCGGTACCCCGCGCTGCTGATCACATCATCGGCACGGCCCTGAAACCACAGATAGCCCTCGCTATCGCGGCACCCCATGTCCCCAGTGTGAAACCAGTCTCCAGTATACTTTCGCTTAGTGGCTTCAGGATTGTTCCAATAGCCTAGAAAATGCACCGGGTCTTGCTTGTCTGCAACTATCTCGCCGATTTCGCCATCGGGCAAAAGATCCCCGTCCGGCCCCATGATCGCCACCCGGTGTCCCGGATACGCCTTACCCATCGAACCGGGTTTAACCGGCATCAATGCTCTGCAGTTACCGATCAAGTAATTGTGCTCGGTCTGGCCGCACATTTCGTTGATGGTCAGGCCCAGCGCTTGCTCACCCCAGGCCAGTAACGCATCCCCTAGCGTCTCTCCGGCGCTCATCACACTGCGCAAAGCCAGAGTTTGTTGCTGCAGAGCCTGCGGCACTGCGCGGATCATTTTCAACGCTGTTGGCGGTATAAAGGCGCAAGTGACGCGGTGCCGAGCTATCAGTGATACCACAGCAACGGGGTCAAATTTTTTCGCATCCAACGCAACCACGGGTACGCCATAAAACCACGCTGGCAGTAACGCATCAAGCAATCCGCCCGTCCAAGCCCAATCCGCTGGCGTGAACACCACATCCTCATCAGACGGAAATCCATTGTGTGAACACTCAAAACCGGTCAGGTTACCCAGCAGAGCGCTCTGCGGAATCAACGCACCTTTTGGCGGCCCGGTGGTGCCGGATGTGTAAAGCAGAAACGCCGGATCGCTCGGTTTGCAAGACAGCCAGTCGGTGTACGGCGCCGCCGATTCGATTGCCTGCCAAAAATTAAACGTTCGATGCGCGGCCAAAGGTTCCATGACGGCTGCGCGGTGGTGTATGTCATCACCGTTCGCACCCCGGTCGTCAGCGACATCCGAGCCCGGCTTCAAGCAACCGTCGTCGCTTAAAGCCACAGGCCCTACTTGGGTAACTCGAACGATGGTCTGAAGTTGAGGCAGTGACTGGCGCAGTCTATCGACGAGCTCAAAACGCTCATCGGTGACGATCACAAACACGGTTCCGCTATCGTTTAACCGATAACGCAGAGCGTCATCACCGAACAATATCGACAACGGCAAAGACACCGCGCCAATGCGTTGAGCGGCCAGATGGGCCAGCGCAGTCTCGACTCGCTGCGGCAGAATGACCGCCACCCGATCGCCCTGCCTCACCCCCGAGTCGAGCATCAGCCTGGCGAGTTTCGCAGACGCTGCCGACAGTTGATTAAACGTATACCGTTGGCATCCCCCCGCTTCACGTTCGGCAATCAACGCCAACTGATTATGCGCACCGGTGTGCCGCTCACACAACCACACACCCAGGCTGATCATATCCGGCACAACCCACTGAAATTCGTCCGCAACCGTATCGAAATGCCGACCCTCTCGTGACGCGGATGCCACATCACACAACGGGTCAATACACGACGAGACAGTCTTGCTCGTCATTACTTTGACCGTGCCAGAAAGGTTGATGTAGCCACCAAAAACGCAATCATCATTCCCATTCCTTCGCGTGCCGTCTCGGTTTCCCACCACACGTCCTGACGCCAGAATCCGTCGGTTTTGGGCCAAAAGTACAGAACGCCCATTGCCAAGCCAATGATTACCGTCCAGCGCAACAGCTTACCGGGCAACTCAGCGTAGGTTTGCGGGCGAACGATGGCGATGAGCAGTAGCAGCACAGGCGCGAGATACATCACCGCCCACTGCAAACCATCCGGGTCGTCGTACTGCAGGCCCACAAATAGCAACATTATCAGCAATAAGATGCCGTGGAGTATGCGCACGATGTGATCTCTGTCTCGATAGGTGGCACGAATATATCATTGACTCTAATGTACTGACGCATTCTCAAGAACCACTGATCCACTCATGGCCAAACGCTTACAGACCGCTCAGCGATTCCACAACAGCACGGTTAAACACGACGAAATTTCGCCCAGCGTACGCATTCGACGCAGTTGGCGCAGACAACACAGCGGCACTCAATTAGCAGAGCTGGTGTACACCGAAGCGTTGTGGGCTGCCGCTAATAACACCTTGGTTGGCTGCTTGGAATTCAGTGCTTGGCAAAACGCCACTCAATGGGTGTTGGTGACTGACGAGGGCCAGCGCGGAGACGGTGCGAGCATGCTAGGCGGCTGCGAAGCCATAGCGGGGCCGGAGGCCAATATTCTTATGCTGGACGTCAGCGCAATCGAGCCAACCCTTGCACAACTCCCGCTAGATGAGAATACCATGTTTGTTCTTGCGATCGAATCATCCTCGATTCCAATGTTTGCCGCACAAATGTATGCGTGGTTGCAGAAAGCGGCAAACAATCGCGTGGGCGGCACACCAGCGCATCTGCTGTGGTTACCCAAAGGAAGAGCCGCACAAACCTTCCCGATTCACACCCAACTCGAGTCGTTACCCTGGAAATCGCTGACCATAGCGTGCGATTTCGCCACCTTCTCTGACGCAGACGACGAGTTAAAAGCATCACTAATGACAATGCTTCGTGCGGCTGTATTTATCGACCCGCAATTCGCGCATTGGCTAGAAGGCAACCTCACAGCGCTCGCTGAGCAGGAGCACGTGGTCCATCAAAAGGCCATTATGCGCACAGCCAACACATTGTTCACAGAAAAAAGACGGCGCAGCCAAGAGCCTAACATTCCAATGCCCTACACCGACAGCCCAGCGGTGCAATTCTCAACCGCATCCAGCCTTACAACACCCGAGTGGAAACTCGCGGCACGCCAACTGATGTTAGACATCGGCTACGCCACACACGCCAAATGCTTGAACTCGAGTGCCATGGAGCGCATCAAAAGAATCATGCAGGCTCTGGACTTGATGGGCGCGGCCGAAGACGCCTCGCTAGTGACCTGTGCTGATCCGGACCCCGAAGCGCACGAGACAGCTGTTCTGGTGTTGACCGACTTCGGCAACGCACAGATCTTGCACGATTTCGATCTCGGGGCCTGGCACAGCGCCAACCGGTAAAACCCGATTGTCCAGATCCGATTTCCGCAACCAATAGCGTTATAATTCAGACTCTTATTTACAGCTGAGCGAATAGCGGATCATGTCATCATTGGACGCCGTACTATCCCGAATTGACGACAACCTCGACGCATCAGTCGAGCGATTGTTCGATTTCCTGCGCATCGAAAGCATCTCCACCGATCCGACCTACAAAGCACATTGCCAACAAGCCGCCGACTGGCTCACCCGTGAGCTCAGTCAGATCGGGTTCGAAGCCCAGCGTGAAGATACTCC
>CALFBL010000066.1 GCA_937951695.1 uncultured Granulosicoccaceae bacterium
GAAGGGCATGTGACGCTCGAATTCTCCAATACCACGCCACTGCCAGCGAAAATTTATGCCAACGAGGGCATAGCGCAAATGCTGTTCTTCGAAAGCGATGAAGTGTGTGAGATGTCGTACCGGGATCGTGGCGGTAAGTACCAGGGTCAAACCGGTGTAACCTTACCCAAGACGTAATCTATTGCTGTCGAGCCAGCGCCTCGAACGATGGAAGGAAACGCGGATGAGTCATAACAAGCCCGGTGATCATCGATCGCATCACTCACACGATGATGAGCACTCGCCCGCCTCTACACACGACCACAATCATGATCACGACCATTCGCACCTCGACGTCATCGCCGTGCGTGTGCGCAGCCTGCAATCGTTATTGGTGGCCAAAGGCTACATTGATCCTGATGCGTTAAACGCTCTGATCGATACCTACGAAAACCAGATCGGTCCGCGCAACGGGGCCCGGGTGGTTGCCAAAGCCTGGCATGATCCCGACTTTTTCATCTGGTTGAATGCAGACGCTACCGCTGCCATCGCTTCGCTGGGCTTCACTGGCCGTCAGGGCGAGCACATGGTCGCTGTGGCCAATACGCCGGACACCCACAACATCGTGGTGTGCACCTTATGCTCGTGCTACCCTTGGCCGGTTCTGGGCTTGCCACCGTCTTGGTACAAATCAGCCCCGTATCGATCGCGAGTGGTTCAGGACCCAGCGTCGGTGTTGACAGAATTTGGCGTCACGCTGCCGGCAGAGACTCACATCACGGTGTGGGATTCGACCGCCGAGGTGCGTTATCTTGTGATCCCGATGCGCCCGGCTGGCACTGAGGGCTGGAGTGAGGAGCAGCTGGCGACGCTGGTCACACGGGATTCGATGATTGGCACCGGACAGGCGCTGTCACCGTCACAAGTTGCTCTGGCGTGAGCCGCGTGCACGACATGGGCGGGGTTGCAGGCTTCGGGCCAGTGTCGCCTGACCCGGATGAGCCGCTGTTTCACGAGCCATGGGAACGCGACGTACTGGCGATCACCTTGGCCATGGGTGCGCGCGGTTTGTGGACGCTTGACGAGTCGCGATTCGCGCGTGAATCCATACCGGCGAACGACTACCTCACCATCGGTTACTACCGCATTTGGCTGCAAGCTCTGGAGGATCTGCTGAGCGCCAAGGCAGTCATCACCAAAGGTGAGCTTGAACGGTTTGCTGACGAGGGCACCGTTAGCGCCGATCGAGTCCGCTGTCCTAAACCGCTTTTGCAAGCTGAGTCTGTGGCGCCCGCACTGGCCGCGGGTGCGCCAGTCGATCGTGAACCGGAAGGAGGAGCTGCGAAGTTTCAGCCAGGACAGCGGGTTCGAGCACGCCACAAAGAATCAACAGCGCACACCCGATTGCCCGCGTACGTGCAAAGTCATTGCGGTGAGATCGTTGCGGTGCATGGGTACCATGTGTTCGCGGATGCGCAGGCCGCCGGTGAGGGGGAGAGTCCACAGTGGCTGTACAACGTTCGCTTTTGCGCTGAGAAGTTGTGGGGGGAGAGCAGTGCGCGATCGGTACATATAGATTGTTGGGAGCCCTATCTCGAGGCGGTAAGCGATGAGTGAGGTGGGCGTAGGTAGCTTACCCGAACCGATTGCGACAGCCACAGCCACTTCGGCGGCAATAGCGGCGGTGCCCTCCATCCCGCACCGCGATGATGCGCCCGTTTTTCAGGCGCCGTGGGAGGCCGAGGCGTTTGCCATGGTTCTGGCACTGCATGAGCGACAGGTATTCAGCTGGACGGAATGGGCGAGCGTATTGGCTGACGCCATTTTCCAGGCGCAGCAGGAGGGCGATCCGGATATAGGTGACACCTATTACCTGCATTGGTTGAGCGCATTGGAAAATATCGTGCTCGCCAAGGGCGTTGGCGCCCCAGATCAGCTTCAAGGGCTGGCTGAGGCGTGGCGGCAGGCCGCGCTCACCACACCACATGGGATGCCAATCGAGCTAACTTTGGAGAAATCTTCAAAACTATTCAAATGAAGTTTGCGGATCGGCCTAAAATTTGGAAGAATCGGAGATAACGATTAGCAGAGGTGCCACATGATAGACAAAGACGGGTTTCGTCTGAATGTTGGCATTATTCTCAGTAACGACAACGGCAAGGTATTTTGGGCACGGCGCATCGGGCAGAACGCTTGGCAATTTCCGCAAGGCGGCATCGATCGCGAGGAGAGTGCCGAGGATGCGATGTACCGGGAGCTTCGGGAAGAGACCGGTCTTGCACCACAGCACGTGAAAGTGCTGGGGTGCACGGAAGACTGGTTGCGGTACCGACTACCAAAGCGTTACGTGCGTAAGAATCAGACGCCCGTGTGCATTGGTCAGAAACAGATTTGGTACATGCTGAGAATGGTGGCCGACGAACAGGCGTTCGATTTGGCAAGTTGTGACAAGCCAGAGTTTGATCACTGGCAATGGGTAGATTATTGGGAACCGTCGAAGAAGGTAATTTTTTTTAAACGAACGGTGTATAAAAAAGCATTATCAGAATTGCAACCGCTATTACAGCTTACTTGATGCAAGCTTTTTTTGCTCTGACAATCTTCTGCCCCGACACGTTCGGGGCTGACTGAATGCCGGTCGGCTCCTAGATGGGTCTGACAATGACTAGAATGACGATGCCAAACAGCATCAGCACCGGCACTTCATTGAACCAGCGATACCAAACATGGCTATACCGGTTCTGGTCTTTGCGAAATTTCATCATTAACTGCCAGCACCAGGCGTGATAAATCATCAGCGCCAATACCAGCACCAGTTTGACCAGAAACCAGATTTCCTGGATATAGACCGGTAACCAGACAAACAACAGTGCGAAGCCAAACACCAGGGTTAGAATGGCACCTAGGGTTGCAATGGCAAACAGTTTTCGCTCCATCACCTTGAAAGTGTCAATGGAGGCTGGGTTATCCGTGCTGGCGTGATAAACGAACAGTCTTGGTAAATAAAACAACCCGGCAAACCAGGTCACCATGAAAATTATGTGCAGCGCTTTTACCCAAAGCATGGTGAGGCCTTAATCGTCAGTGAACGTAAATCAAGCCAAAAAAATTGGTCTGTTGATTCTGAGTGCGTAATCATACCGTGCCAGCCCTGGAGGGTGAGCCAACACACATTATTACTGTGCACGGTCTTGCACTTCCTACAGCTTTTGCGAGCCGTGCCGACATTATGCTAAGCATTCGCTGGTTTAGTGATCGGAGCACTAAACTATGAAAAACTGGCTGATGCCTCTCATCATGATGATGTGTGGAGCATCCCTGCCCGCCATGGCGCAGGACTCCAATATTTATTACAGCTTTGGCTTTGCGGACAGCACAGTTCAGGTGCCGGGCAATAGCTCCAAAAACGTCGTAGCTCTGGCGTTCTCAGTAGGTACTCAAATCAATAGACGCTTCGGTCTCGAACTGGCATTGGGCGCTGGTTCAGACGACCCGAGCACGCTGTTCGGGGATCCGCTGATTCAGTATTAAGCCATTCTCGGGCGTTTCAGTCATGGCTGGAGGAACAAGGAAGTGTATCTGCTAGTGGGCCATGCACGATTGGATATCGACAACGATCTCAATCCGGTTAGCGGCGGCAACGCCTTTGGTATTGGGCTGAACCTGTTTGGCAGTAAGAATCTTGCCCTCAACGCTCAGGTGTTGAACATCGCTGGCGAATTAGCTTCGGCCGGGTTGGGTATCCAATATTTTCTTGGAGGTGTTCGGTGAGATCAACAAATACCCGAGTTGGGTGTTTGAACACGGTTAAGGGTTTCATCACACTGCTGTTGGCATCTGTGTTTGTGATCGCTTGCAGCACCAACGATGGAGAAATCACGGATGGTGCGGTCACGTTCAATGCGGAAGGGGAAAGCTCCGATCCACAATTGGGTGCAGCTTTTGAAGAATTGGTTAATGTTCGAGTTATTAGTGATGTGGATTCGATCTTGACCGGTAGCACCGAAACTGCGCAAATCACCGCGTACATTACGACCAATGCGAACGTGCCTACCGCACCGACAATCATCGATGTGGCAGCCGATGGTGGTCTGTTGCAAAACATTGCGTTTGAGTCAGATCTTAACGGCGAAGCCGGTGCCACGCTGGAATTAACACGGGATTTTCGCAATCGGGATATTTCGGTAGAAGTCACCGCAAACGGATCCTCTGATCGCGCTGTCATTCGGGCCACAGGAACTGAGATCAGTTTAACCGGACGCTTGACGGTGGTAGTCTTTTGACGAACTCTCGCGGAACCGGCCTTCTGGAACTGTCGTACCCTGCCAGTAGCGCGCTCTGGGCAAGAGTGGAAATTGTTGCTCGAGCACAGGCGTTGGGAGCAGAGGCGGAAGCCAGCTTCCAGACCTCGTTACCGATGCTTACTGACGTTCTGAACGATACCGCTCAGCGGCCTCCAAATGTACTCAGCCCTTATGGCACTGATCTGGATTGTACCGATGAGTTTTGAGAACAGGTGCTCACACTATTGGGTTTACTGGCTTAACTTTTGTGTGATCTGTCCGCCAAATACTATTGCGAACCGTTCTATCTGTTCGCACACATCGATTGACAAGGCTATATAACGTGCTGAAAAAAGATAATTCACCGTCGGCATCCAATACGAACGAGAACCACCAACTGCTGTTGAAAGCGGCGGGTTCTGTATCGCCTGTTAACGAGCTGAACCAGCCGAATCAGGCAGCTCTGTGTCGAACGGGTAAAGTGGTACATGTGCAACGTAATGATCAGCTCCAACCAGAAGCTGCCAATCGCTGGCTGATGTATCTGGTTGAAGGCTCTTTGCAGTTGTATAGCGGAAAAGAGGAAGTGGGCAGCATCTCGGCTCGTACCTCCGATGCCGCGCAGCCTTTGTTTCAGGATAAGACTGCTTATACGATGGCGAAAACATCTGCCATTGCCAAGGTGGTCAAGTTCGGTCGCGAACAACTGAGCATATTACTTAGCGAGCAGCAGAAAAATGCTATTCACGTGGTGGACGTTCACACCACGGCAAGCGATAATCTGCTTCTCGATGACATCATTACCACGATGAGCAGTGGCAAGTTGAAGCTGGCAACCTACGGGGATGCGGCACGCAAAATATTAATGAACGTCGGAACCATTAATGCCGTACCTGAACTGTCTGAGGTTATTCTGACTGACCCTGGTTTAACCGCTCACGTTCTACGTGTTACCAATCATGCGGACGCCGGCGGTACCGATGCCGCACACAGCGTTCGTGGCGCTATTTCTCGGTTAGGTGTTGAAGATACCAAGCTCAATATGATCGAGCTGTTGAAGAACAACACGATTGTTCCAGCCAATGAAGTGATCGCTAATCGATATAAGCGTTACATTCAGCGAACAACATTATCAGCAGCTATTGCTCAGGTACTGGCAGGTTCAGTACCGAATTTAAAAGCCGAGCAGGCCGCCTTGGTAGCGATGATGTCAGACATCGGCGAACTGCTGGTACTGACTCATGCGAATAAATTTGCTGATCAGTTTGATGACGATGCCGTTCTGGGTTCCAGCATTGAGAACTTGCGTTCTATCATGAACGGTTGGGTGCTTTCGATGTGGGAATTTTCTGAAGAGTACATCGATGCCAGCTACACAGCGCGTGATTGGTACCGCAACCACAGCGGTGAAATTAACTACACCGATCTGGTGACAGCGTCTTTGCTGATCATTCAAGCTGAAATGCCTGAGGCTGAGCACAGCTCGATACCCGCAGTTGATAACTTGTTGTTGGCTCGACGCCTGCAGCAAGCCGGAATTGATCTGAAGGCACCAACCGATATCGTTCGGGCAGCAACCAGCAAAATCGTGGATACTCAGCAGCTGTTAAAGGCAGGTTGATACATTAGGGAGTCGATGCGCCGGACGAGTCGAGAGCCGGACGAGTGAATTAAATCGGCTGATCACACGTTAGCCCCGTCTTATGATTTACTTGAAGACGCTCTGTAACGCGAGTCTTCGCAGTGGGCTTTAGTGCAGTACTGAAGAAAACCCCCTGTTTCTTAGGCTGTCATATAACGGGTAGTCAGCTTGAACTGGTGTCTAAGCGCAGCAATACTTAGCCGATAAAAGCAACGCCACTATCGCGTACACTCACCTTAGCGCTCAAGAGGTGATACGCGATGTTTGCTCTGGTTTCGATCGGTGAGGTGATGGCTGAAATTCGAGGTTCACTCGATGGCAATCATCAGGTTGGGTTTGCCGGTGATACGTACAACACAGCGGTTTATTGTCAACGATTGCTCGATACTGAATCGAGTGTGGCCTACATCACTCGGGTGGGCATCGATCCGCTGTCCGAGTCTTGGCTTAAAGTGGCCAGCGATGAAGGTATCGATGTTACGCATGTCTCTACCGACGAGGATGCAAACCTTGGTATCTATTCAGTAAAAACCGATGCCCACGGCGAGCGCAGCTTTCATTACTGGCGAAATGAATCCGCCGCCAGAAAACTGTTTTCAACCCGTTACGCCACAGCGGTGTTGCCCCAAGCCCGTGTCACGTATCTATCGGGTATTACGTTGGGTGTTCTTGATCCCGACGCCCGCAGACGTTTGATGGGTCATTTGTCGGCGCAGTCCAAAGCCGGTCACACATTGGTGGCGTTCGATTCAAACTACCGACCGCGACTCTGGGAGAATGCCGAGGTGGCGCGCGAGGTGATGGCCGAAATGTGGCAAATTGCCGATATTGCCTTACCGTCGATTGACGATGAACGTGCGTTATTTCTCGATGCCTCTGATGAGGCTGTCATTGATCGGTTTGCTCAGCGAAACTGGAGAGCTTGCGCCATTAAACGAGGCGCGTTAGGGCCTGTATCTCCCAGTCTTGGGGTGCTAGATAGCGCATCATTTCTGCCGGCTGAAAAGGTTGTAGATACAACAGCGGCCGGTGACAGTTTTAACGGGGGTTATCTCGCATCGTTGCTGTCTGGGCATCATGAGCTGGTGTGTTTAAAGGCAGGGCACGATTGTGCAACCTATGTTGTAGGTGTGCGTGGTGCCATCGCCCCTAGAATCTGAAGGTGATATTCTCGTTTCTCACTAAACGCGCGAATTTTTAAACGCTACGGCGTACACATTAAGCCAAGGCTGCAGGTTTTTTATGATTTTTGAGGAACCTGAATATACGGCTCATCAAATGATTAAGCACCGGCTATCGCTTTTTCACGCTGAATTTATTTTATCTATCATTTTATCTATCATCGTAGAGGGTTTTTTGGCACACTGTTGCCCGGCGGGTCAATCTACGTGTAGACACCGGTTTTTAATTTTAACCCTTGGGAGAATCATGGATACATCGTCAATCAGGGCTCGGCTTCAACGCGCCAGACCTTCATTTTTTTCTAGTGGTGTTGTGCTGGGTGCTGTTTTAATTGCAGCAGTCTCGTCAACTGCAAGCGCGGCTACCGAGATTCCCTTTGCACTGGACTGGAAATTTGAAGGTCCATCGGCGGCTTTTTTTGTGGCGATCGATAACGGTCATTTTGAAGCTGCGGGTCTCGACGTAACCGTCACAGCTGGCCAAGGTTCATTGGCTGCCATTCCAAAGGTCGCCACCGGCGCATTTCCCCTAGGTTTTGCAGATATCAATTCGTTGGTCCAGTTTCTGGATCAGAATCCAGGTGCGCCGGTTACTGCGGTAATGATGGTTTATGACAAGCCGCCGTTTGCGGTTGTTGGTCGTAAATCTCTGGGTATCGAAGCGCCAAAAGACTTGGAAGGCAAGGTGCTGGGTGCGCCGCCACCAGACGGTGCCTGGGCACAGTTCCCCGCGTTCGCCAATGCGGCAGGTATTGATATGAGTAAAATTTCGGTTGAGCCAGTGGGCTTTCCAACGCGTGAACCGATGCTGGCAGAAGGTAATGTAGACGCCATTACGGGTTTCTCGTTTTCCTCATACTTGAACCTGGTGCGTTTGGGCATTCCTGAAGACGACATATCGGTCATACTCATGGCAGATCACGGGCTTGAGCTTTATGGCAACGCGATTATTGTGAACACTGAATTCGCCGACAATAACCCTGGCGCAGTCAAAGGATTTCTTGCCGCTGTTGCGGCTGGCTGGAACGATGTTATCGCCAACCCTGAGATGGGCGCGAAAGCGGTTGGTGCTCGAAACCCGGCGGCCGATGTTGCTCTTGAACAACGCCGGCTGGAGCTAGCGATCGATGCCAACGTTCGTACCGAGTATGTGTTGGCAAACGGCATGGGTGGGATCGATGCTGATAGAATGAACGCAGCGCTTGAGCAATTGGCAGAAAACTATGAATTCCAAGGCACCCCGGACAAGACACTCTATTTTAATGACGTCTACCTGCCAAAAGGTAACTTCCCGATCAACTAGGTTGTAAGCGCATGAATCAAGGCCATTCGAAGGATTCAACAGCCGAATCGCCATTGATAAAACTGACCTCGGTCAGCCACACGTTCAGCACCGCAACGGGTCCATTGCCGGTGCTGGACGGTTTGACCATTTCCATCGCAGAAGGCGGATTTACGGCAGTGGTTGGCCCATCAGGTTGCGGAAAATCCACACTTACACGGTTAATTGCCGGGTTAATGAAGCCTGATTCCGGTGAAGTCTGGTTGCACGGTGAGAAAGTGGTCAGTCCGCTTTCAACGGTGGGAATGGCGTTTCAAAATCCAGTACTACTGGAATGGCGCTCTATCGTGAAAAACGTCATGCTGCCGCTAGAAATCGTTGCTCAGGGTATGCCGGTGCTAGAGCAAGAAGAGCGTGCCCGATACCTGCTTTCACTCGTCGGTCTTGAAGGGTTCGAGGATAAACGTCCGTCTGAGTTATCGGGTGGGATGCGACAACGCGCGTCGCTGTGTCGCTCCCTAGTGCATAAGCCCGATGTGCTGATACTGGATGAGCCCTTTGGTGCGCTGGATGCGTTTACCCGTGAGGACCTTTGGCAAATCATGCACACCTTGCGCGAGGAGGAGCCCTTTACCGCGCTTTTGATCACGCACGATTTACGTGAGAGTATTTTCCTGGCTGATGAGGTCATTGTATTGTCTGGCAGGCCTGCAAGGTCTCAGTACGTGCTGCCTGTCGATATGCCAAAGAAAAGAAGCCTTGACGATCTCTACACGGCGAAGTCCAGTGAAATGTTGGCGGTGCTGCGTGAACAAATAAAAATTGCGCAAGGCAATACAGCGAGTGCAAGCGCATGAACAAGCGCATGAAGCTGTTACAAATTTTGATACCACTGACAGCCCTTATCATTTTTTTGGGGTTGTGGGAATTACTGGTTTGGGTCAATCAGTGGCCCAATTATAAAATGGCGTCCCCCGGCGATGTCTGGCCTGCGTTCTGGAAGTTCAAACATCTGTTTCTGGTTTACGGTTGGCAGACCTTATGGAGAACGGTCGCCGGGCTCGCGTTGGCGGTGGTCTTTGGTACGCTGATCGGTTTGTTCATGGGAATGTCGAGACCGGTTCGTGATGCGCTTTATCCCTTGTTGGTGGGGTTCAATGCGATACCCAAGGCAACGGTGGTGCCGATTATGGCGCTGATGTTTGTTGGTGAATACAACTTGAACACCATACTTATGGCGTTCATGATTTCGTTTTTCCCGATTGCCGTGTCGGTATCGATTGGCTTGAGCACGCTCGAGCCTGAGTATCGCGACATCCTACGTGCGCTGGGGGCGTCGCGTTTCATGATATTTAGAAAAATAGCCTTACCGAAAACGTTGCCTGAATTTTTTGGTGCCTTGAAGGTTTCTGCAACGCTAGCGTTCATCGGAACCAATCTGGTGGAGATTATCGAGCCGCACGGGCGAGGGCTGGGTCATCTGTTTGACAGCGCCAAGATTAATTCGGATTACCCACTAATGTTCGCCGTTTTAATTGCGTTGGCCTTTATGGGTATCCTGTTGTACTACATTGTGGTGGTTCTGGAGAAGATATTTGCCGGTTGGGCAGAAAGATCCCCCACTTGAATATCACCCACTCTTGACGTTGTGTTGACGCGATTTGAAGGAGCATAGACCTTGTCAAGTGGCATCAGAGACCGATTTTGCCTGGGCGTGGGCTGATCTGGGCTGAAAGATTGCTCGTTGTGGTTGTACCAAGGATCTGAGAGGACTGATCAAAAACCGTTTGAACAGCAAGTCATCGTTGTATTTGAGAGCCTGTTCACATAAATGTCATATTTTTCGCTATTTGCTTACTGTTTGTCTCGAATATCGAAGTATTCAGGCCAGATCTGAATAAAACACATTTTTGTGAATTTGGTATCAAAGATTGGCGTGTTGTTTGAAACAACCCTCATTCAATTTCTTGATTGAATCCGGGTTGTTTCAAACAAAGACGTGCGCTTTTTTTCTCCATATGTATCGAAAACTGTAGGGCTACCCACAATCGTGTTAGCGCTCGTGGTGCTTGGTCTGTTCGCAGACAAGGCACGCGCTGTGGTGCTCACTTCCTATTTCGAAACGGTGCTTGTGCCGAGCGTGTCTACCAGCTGGACGACCGTCGCACTCGAGAACACCTACTCAAACGCAATACCCGTGTGTACCTATGTGTTAGGCACTTTTTCTGGAACTGCTCCCAGCTACGTTAATCGACCAGCGGTTACGCGCATTCGAAACATCGGATCCTCCTCGTTTGAACTAAGAATTCAGGGCTGGGAAGACGGACCCGCCTCAGCCGGTGACGTGCATTGCATCGTGCTCAATCAGCGCTCGCGGTTGCCATTTTTACTATAGTCAAAGATAA
>CALFBL010000067.1 GCA_937951695.1 uncultured Granulosicoccaceae bacterium
CCCTTGGTCGGATCCAGAATGGCCCGAATGAATTCCGCATGCGAGACGCTCAAGACTGAGTAATGCTAAGTAAGGGGACGACCCGCATCGCCTCAGCAGCCAGTATCGGCCAGTCGGGAACGTTATTGTCCCATTCAATCAGCGTGGGTTTTGGTCCACCACGCTCGATGGTATGTCGGTACAGAGCCCAGACCGGGTCGGCAACTTCGCGCCCGTGACTGTCTATCAGTAAAGGCCCTCCCGATTCATCTTCATTATGATCATGCCCTGCCAAATGAATCTCACCCACGTGAGACAAAGGAAACGCATTGACGTAACTCAAAGGGTCGGTGTTCTGATTGGTTGCGCTGATGAATACATTATTCACATCGAGAAGAATCCCACACCCTGTGCGCTGGGCAATCTGAGATAAGAATTCAACCTCTTCCATCGTGGTTTCCGTAAACGCCAAATAGTTGGATGGATTCTCCAGCAACATTCGACATCCGAGTGTCTCCTGAACTTGCAAGATATGCGATGTCACACGGTTCAGCGTATCGTTGTTATACGGCAGCGGCAATAAGTCATTGAGGTAGTGATCGCCGTGCGTAGACCACGCTAAGTGTTCTGAGAAGCTCGCAGGCTGGGCCCACTCAACAAGTTTTTTCAGACGTGCTAAATGCTCCACATCCAAGCCTGCCTCGGCGCCGATTGACAGACCTACCCCGTGGATGGACAGTGGGAAATGTTCAGAGAGTTTACGTAGTTGTGCGATCGGGCGTCCGCCATCACCCATGTAATTTTCAGCGTGCACTTCGAGCCAAGCAACCGGGCCGGGATCCTCAAGGATTGCGGCGAAGTGCGCTGCCTTGAAGCCAACGCCGGGTGCGACGGGCAACATATTTAGAGGTTTATTGACTCTATCGAGCATGGCTTGTTGCTCACCGCAAAAGTTTTGATAGGCAAAAAGAGAAACACGCCGGAGAAGCTGGTCGAGCTCCTCCGGCTATGCACTAACACTTAACCAAACTCGTGTTAGCTCGTAGCTGCGTCTCGATCGAGTACTTCGAGTGAACCCTTGCGTGGAGTTCCGTCAGCCATCGCTGGCAGTTCCATTGTTTCGCAAGTGCCAACGGGAACAACTGTCCAGGCGTTGCCCTGATAGTCAACTGTCGAAGTACCCGCGCAAGTTGTACCAGCACCTGCTGCGCAATCGTTTTTGCCAGCCAGAGACACGCCGTAGCACTTCTCTCCTTTGGCAGCAACTGCCGGTGTGGCGTTTAGGGCAATTGCTGCAGTGACAGCTGTGAAGATCGCCGCAGCTTTTAATTGATTAGACATTGATTTCTCCAAAAAATACAGATTTCTAAAAGTAGGGTTCACCGTATGGAATTATCAAACTTCAACTAGTTTGAGAGCCTTTATGTACCAGTCATGCCGGATCCCGATTCTGTCGTTAAAAGCGTCATTCCATTGTTACAAAATCTGTAAGGATTCACGTAACGAGAGTTGGTCAGCGACGTGAACGTTTAGTTCAAATCGGCACCACTGCTTTGACACATCGTAGCCATTACTCAGAACTGTGAGGACAGTCTTTGCAGTGCCCGCATCGCCACAATGCCAAATATCGGCCCTAGCGCTAGCGCTGATAGCACGATAGGCCAACCTAGCGCCAAGGCCAGCAATGGGGTTAACTGCACCGTAATCAAGGTCAATAAAAAGCCCAACGCAGTCTGCAGCGTCATCAGGCTACCTGCCTTATCCGGCGGTGCGGTATCGGCCACAAGCGCTGAAAATTGTGCCGAATCGGGTATCACTGCCAACCCCCAAACCACAAATAGGGAAAACACCAACGGCACCGGCCCAGCAAAGGCAAGAGCGGTGGCAACAGCCGCTGAGCCACTGATCGCCATGGCAATGATCGTAATTCGAGCCTTACCGATACGATCGGCGTAGATGCCTGCCAGCGGGCACATTAGTGCACCGCAACCGATGGCGATAAAGGCGGTTAGTTTGGCCAAAGCATTGGCCTCAACAGAGTCCATTCGCGTACTGTAAGAGGCAGCGGCTGCCACCCCAATCCAAGCCCACAGCGCATACAGCTCCCACATGTGACCCAAGTAGCCCAAAAACGCCAATCGCAGTCGCCGATCTACCCACGCCAAACGAAGGGCGCCAGGATCGAAGCGTGGCGCACTGGCGTGCCACGGACCCAACGACACTTTCATCATCATAGCCGCCGCACACAACGCAACTATCGATGCGATACCCGTGGTCAGTCGCCACTGCGCACCACCTAACCACGCCAACAGGTGCGGAAACGCAGAACCCAGCGTCAGACCACCCACCAGAAGCCCGACCAACAAGCCTCGATCGTGAAGGCCCCAACCCACCATGATTTTCATACCGACCGGATAAACCCCGGCTAGACAGGCGCCGGTTAAAAACCGCAACGCTATTGCCCCGTCATGACCGATCGGTACCAGCAGCAAAGCCGCGTTAGCCGATCCTGCGGCCACGGCGGCGACGGCAAACACACGGCGCGGATCGTAACGATCGGCCAACCCTAGCACCGACAAGCTCAAGGCCCCGACCACAAAACCTGCGGTAACCGACGAGGTCAATAAAGCGGCAATCGTCTGGCTCATTGGAGACTCCGCTTGCATATCGCCTAGCACGGCCGACGAGACGAACCACAAAGCCATGGCCGCGATTTCGGCAATGACCAGCCAAGTAATCGAGCGGCGGCGTGCCTTGCGGTCAACGGCGCGCATTGTTTCGTTGACAGCTGTCATAGCTTAAGTTCTCGTCGGATGGTCAGACACAGTGCGGTGTGCGCGTCGGATGAAGCGCTGGTCTATCTTGTCAAATCAAGCATGCATACTAACCGCTCAATGATCAAAACGCGCCGGTGAACGGATACGTTTTTCAGACACACCACGCCCCTGCCATCGCGCATCCGTCGTCTGCCGCTACGCATTCGTTAAAGTCGGTGTGTTCTAGGCAGCAAGATGGCGCGCATCGAACCAATCCCCGTGGCTGTCGTCAGATGAAGTTATTGATACACTTTCCGCGATCGGCTACTGAGAGGTTCGTCTCACAAGCCCCCCACAGGAAGAGGTTAAAACACTCTATGAAAACTATAGCTCAGGTTGGAAAGGTGTCACTAGTATCCGCTGTGTTGCTGGGTGTATCAGCGTGCGCCGCCGACGGTGGCGTAAGCCGAACAGGAGCTGGCGCCGCGATCGGTGGAATCGCGGGACTGATTGTGGGAAATCAGTTCGATGGCAGTGGCAGTAAGTATGTTGGCGCATTGGCCGGAGCATTGGCCGGCGGTGCGGTCGGTAACTACCTAGACCGACAACAGCGCGATCTCGAACGACAGCTCCAGGCGGAACAAGCGGCGAATGAAGTCACCATTCAACGCCTGTCGGATGACAGTCTGCAACTTGGTTTGAACAGTGAAGTCTCGTTCGACGTTGATAGCGCCACCATCAAACCCAGCTTTCGCGATACGCTGAATAAAGTGGCCAACGTGTTTGACGATTACCCCAACACCGTCATACATATTGTGGGGTACACGGACAGTTCGGGCTCTAATTCCTACAACCAGTTACTCTCAGAGAACCGTGCCGCCAGCGTCGAGCGTTACCTAGCGCTGGAAGGTGTGGATGAGCGACGTTTGATTCCCGAAGGTCGGGGCGAGAGTTCGCCGATTGCCAGTAATGCCACCGCTGAAGGCCGAAGTCGCAACCGACGCGTTGAGTTGATATTAAAACCCATTGTTGAAGGCAAGGAACGCGACGCGTTCGATCCGCCAGTTTAGTCACAACCCGCACTGTCAAGGATAATCACACTGCGGTGGTAACCTCGTCGCCGCAGCGTTAATAACTGTACTTACCCCTACGAATCATTGATCGGGTTTGTTTGCGTTCAGGCGTCTTGCAATTGCTTCGAAATTGATACGCGATCGTTGATGTGCTCAAAACACAGAGCATAGACTGCGCTCTGCGAACAGCCGCAAGGCTTCCGTTGCCGCTACCGAGTTGCCTGAGGCGCTCAACGCAGGCGACCAGGCGCACAGCGCTAACTTACCTGGCACGGTGGCAGCAATTCCCCCGCCGACGCCACTCTTGGCCGGCAAACCAACTTTAAACGCAAATTCACCTGCCCGATCGTAGGTTCCGCAGGTAAGCATCAAGGCATTGATTCGCCGCGCACGAAGCGGCGACACCACAACCACCTCGCTGCCTGGCTGCCGCCCGGCATTGGCCAGATAGGCAAATACCTGAGCCAGTTCTTCGCAATTTAATACGATTGAGCATTGCCTAAAGTACACATCCAGCACGTCAGCCACAGAGTGTTTTAAATTGCCAAAACTTTTCATGAGATTGGCCATGGCTTCGTTGCGAAACCCGGTCGCTTTCTCGGACGATACGACCTCTTCATCAATGCTCGGGCGGCGGCCGGTGAGTTGTTCGATCAGTGACAGCAATGCGTCAATAGGATCATCGTGGGCATCAAGTAGTGCATCAGCCACGAGGATGGCTCCAGCATTGATAAGAGGGTTGCGTGGTACCCCACATTCGTGTTCCAACTGCACCAATGAATTGAACGGATCCCCTGAAGGTTCGACACTCACTCGATTCCATAGATCATCGCCGTGATGTTCAATGGCTAAAGTCAGGCTGAGCACCTTGGAAATGCTTTGAATGGAAAAACCTACACCGCTGCTGCCAGTGCCGTAGAACTGTCCATCGACTGTGTGGATTGCCATGCCGAACTGATCAGCATCGACGTCCGCGAGCGCCGGGATGTAGTCTGCCACCTTACCTCTACCCATGACCGCGGCTATATCGACTGCGATACCGTCGACCAATTCCTGCAACGACAGCAAATCTGATGGACAACGACTGGTTGAGCGTGATGGATAGGTTCCGGTCATTGGTTCAGAATGTCTCCAGCATAGATTTCAATGCGATACAGGCTCATGCACGCAGACGTCAACATCACCGACCCCAGCATAAACACGCACGAATTCTGCCTACTTCTCAGCCAGTCTATTATGCACAGACTATTACTGCTCTGTACGCACATTCATCGCCACAGGCCTAT
>CALFBL010000068.1 GCA_937951695.1 uncultured Granulosicoccaceae bacterium
GCAAGGACACCACCATGCCGATCGTACTTCGGGTAACCCACTGCGCCAAGTCCACAGCCCATCGGCTTAGCCCTGCAGATACGTTATCCAGAACATTCAATATCATGGATCGATACGGTTGTAGTGTTTCGTAGAAAGGCAGTTTAGCCAGCATCGCACTTATGGCACCGGGCGTTTCGATTTGCTCGCGAATCTGCGGCACCAGGAGATCAGCCAGCTCCGCTGCTTGCGACACAACAATCGAGAATATAATGCTCAAGGGGGTCACAACGAAGAACACCACAATCACCAAGCTTGTGATAGATGCCAGCGACTCGCGCCCGCCGAACCAGGTCTTGAACTGCCGGTACATGGGATGAAATAACGCAGCGAACAACGCAGCCAGAAATATGGCCCTTAGAAAAGGTTGAACGACTTGAAAGAACAGAAAAGAGATCAACCCCAAAACCAGAATCAGGACCGCTCGGTTCACAACTCTCTGCTGCATGACGAGGCTCGTGCGATAGGGAACGCACTAAGGGTAACCGATACCAGAGATTAGAGCAGCACTAGATGCAGAACGATGGGCAAATACAGTAACGCACCTAGGTGGGTTATGACGATCAGTCCCGACACCTCGCCGCTGTCGCGCCCGTGTTTCTGAGCCAGCAGGAAGTTGAACACCGCTACCGGAACCGTGGCTTCGATGATCAACACGCCGCGGGCAACGCCTTCAAGCTGAAAGACAGCTGCCACACCAAAACCAATGATGATGGCCGCTCCTGTTCGAATAAACGACCAAGCCAGACACTCCCGCAGCTGCGTCACCCTAAGAGAGGCTAGGCTGACCCCGAGTGTCATCAGCATGATTGGAATGACAAAGCCGCTCAGCAGTGAAGTGGTGTTCATCAGCACAGATGGTATGGGGATGTCCAAAACACGAACACTGATACCCGCCAATACTGCCGCCAGCACCGGCGAACGATACAATGCCGAGATTGAAAACCGCCCGGCGTAAATGGCGTCTCCGACGCTAAACATCAGCACAGCCTGTACCGCAAAATAGGCCATCGCGTATGCCAGACCCTCTTCGCCAAACGCTAGCAGGCACAACGGTAAACCAAGGTTGCCGGTATTGCCAACGACGTGGGCCACCGACAGTCGCCAGTCCTTTCCTGCCCAGCGTAAGTAAGTGAAGGCAACACCGGTTGATATAAGATGTACCACGATCGCTGCCAATGCCATATTCCCAAGCGATACCAACTCAACCGACGAGGTTGCCAGGGTATGAAACAGCAAAGCGGGTAAGCCGATGTTGATGGCAAGACTGGTGACAAAGGGCACCGGGTAATCCACGCCTTGCCAAACCCACACATAGCCGATAGAGGCGAGCAGAATAGCCGGCAATAGAACGCCAAGAATAATCGACAATGAATCAAACACGTAGGGCTTTCAGGAGCGGATCCGAGACGGTCGCAAACGTTGCGAGATGCTTTAGTCTACAGCGGTTCTGTAAATGGTGTGACCCACTGATCCCGTGGCGTGGATTGATCCAGCGTTGTGAGATCCACAGCCTTGATCAGTGGAACCGCTTTTCGGGTATTTAACGAACACAAGGCTGACGCGGTAACCGATATGTTGTCTTTTCCCGCACCAACATTGTTAGCGGCTTCAAGTTCCTTAGCTTCGAGAAACTGCGCAAACTGCCAAATCAGATCTGGCTGACAAGACATTTTTCTAACTTGCCTACGCGTAAGGTAATCACCAGGCTCAACCACCCTCAACGACTTTTGCAAATTATTGCGGACTAAAAATCGAATCCTGCCGCGCTTGTCGCGAAGTTTCATCCGCCAACTGAACTTGTGGCCCGCCTCGTTCCAGACAACCGGGCCTTCGTGCCAGAGCGGTCGTGTGGGCAACAGAGCCTGAACCACCAACCACGCAATCACAAACGTGATGATCAGGGGGTTCATTAAATTGCGCGCGCGCCTTTCCTCGGTGTATCGAATCAAAGCAGATTCACATCTCTCACGACTAGTAGCCATCCCTCGGCGGAATCGGGCGAGCAAGTTCACTGGCCAATCGGGTTCAAAAATCAGCGTGGTAGCAGCAGCCGTCATAAACGGAAAGATGCCAATATTGAATACAGTGGCGTTGACCATATGGAAGAACAGGTACACACAAAACACGGGGAAGCGAGTCTTTTTGAACAGCAGTAGCGGCGCCCCGATCAGGTGCAACGCTATGGCGCCGTACGCGCCGAAGGCAATGCCCGGGTCTTGAGTTATCCACTGCATCAGTGGCCCCGCATCGGCGCTGTAGCTGGTCATCCATAATCGCAGCGGCTCCAGTTGCAGCCAATCGGGGTTGAGCTTCACCAGGCCGGCCCAGATCAACACAATTTCCAACTGTACGATTAACCAGATTCTGGACCAATTACCGATGTAAGGCGAACACGGATACTTCTTTGCATCCATCGACCAAACCCGGTTCGCCGGAATTACACACAAAATACTCAGAAACAACAACGCCAGATAATAGTGATTAAGGTATTCCGTTGCATCCAGCAAGAAGTACCAGGCCACACTGGCGGTAAGCACCAAAATCGACAGCCGATACCGGTAACCGAGCATCACCCCGATAGCCGAGACTCCCATGACCAAAAACAGGGCCTCCAAGCCCCTGCCTGGTGGCAATACCGCCCATTCAAAATGTTGATATTTGAACAGGTACGCGGTACCTCGAAATCTGCAATCAAGACAATGGAACACCCCGTAGTTGATGCTTTCGAAAAGCATCAACGCGCCCATAGCGATACGCATCACGGCAACCGAATGTCCCGGTACAGGTTTGAAAAAGACGTCGATCCAGCGTTGTTGTGTTTGGGTAATCATGCGAGGGCAGATGATACCTGCGTCAACAATTTTGCGATACCCATCAATGTTGCTCTCTGCAGACCAGCTGAACCTTTTTTTGCCTCAACCACAAATTTAAAACATTTATATCTAAAGCTGCCGTCCGTCCTGCCGATCCCCGTCATGCATAGGTCAGCACTTGTCAGATGCCGCATCCTGCAAAGCCGTTTTACTGGGGAGGTACAGAGTGGTCGCACAATCGAGTTCCAACTGTAGGTCAAAGCCTGCGCTACTCGCAGGACTTTTCACTATTCTGATAGCGAGCAGTGCATCAGCCGACGATACTGAGGCGTATACCTCTCAGATCACCGCTGGCGCAAAACCAAACCTCATATTCGTTCTCGACTACTCGGACAGCATGCGCGCTCGCACTGACGGCGGTAAGACCCGCCTTACAGTTTTAAAGGAGGCTGTAAACCGAGTTGTTGATCAGAACATTGGGAAAGTCAATATCGGTATCGGTTCTCTCTTTCACGGAACGGCCACCGGTATTCAGTGGCCCGTGTCCGACTTGGAGGCCGACGCCAGCACGATAGACCCTTCCATTCCGCCAGGAGTCGTCACCGCCGCTGACGTCATCAAGAGTCAGATTGATCGTGGCACTGAACATGCTACATCCACAGTAGACGCCTTGGCTGAAACCGCGGCCTATTTACGCGGCGAAGAGGTCTATCACAACAAAGAACCGAAGGAACGAAGCGATTACCACCAACCGGCCACTTGGGATGAAACGCTGAATAGGTACACCGGTGGTCTCGGGAATGCAGCTCTACCGATCACCTACACTCCGGAAGACGCCTACCGACCTACTGGCGGCACCAGTGGCTACGGGATTTGTGCCGATTTGACTGACCGTGGGCGAAATCCCGGCAACGTCAACGAATGCGCAGGCAAAGCCATCTACGATTGTAGATACCAGAACAAGCTGGGTACCATTAAACCCGGCGACCGATGTAAGTATCCGCGCGAGGATCTATGGCTAGGCGCCACTTATAAATCTCCAATTAAGAACGAGTGCCAAGTTAACGCGATGATACTTGTGTCGGATGGACAGCCTACGACCTCGAGAAACTTCGAGGCCATCGAGAATATCATTGGGCACCCAATGGATCAATGTGAGGTCCCAACCGTACTCAACAATGACAGAAGAAACGCTGCCGCCCGTTGTGGAATTGAAATCGCTGCGACCTTAGCCAATAACCCTCAAATTGCAGGTATCGACGACAGTGTCGTGCAAACCCACACGATCGGCTTTGGAACCGGTGCGGCCGGTTCATCCTGGCTTCAGCAAGTGGCCGACGCAGGAAACGGTGAGTTTTTTCCAGCTGAATCTCCCGAAAAACTCGATGCTGCATTGGATTCGATTATTGCTGGCTTAACCGTCACCAGCCAAAGTTTTTCCCCCTTGGCCATCGATGTAGATCGAGCGAACTTTTCTCACCAGAATAGAGCGTATTTCTCTATGTTTGAGCCAACGCTCAATGCGAGTTGGGGTGGAAACCTAAAGGGCTATTTCATCGGCGAATCTGGCCTGGTGGATATCAACAACAATCCAGCAACTGTGCTAAATGCCAGCGGAACTCGCGTCATGGCAGACAATGCTCAGAGCTTTTGGTCACTTGTGAGTGACGGTGATAAAGTTGTTAAAGGTGGCGCATCGGAACAGCTGGCATCGAACAATCGTATATTGGTGACCCACACTGGTCCTGACGATATTATTGGCACTGGGGTTAACTTGTTAGCCGATGAACATCGTTTGGACAGTGCCAATTCAAACATCACAGACGCCGATCTCGGCACTACAATTGGTCGAGACACGCTGCTAGACTGGATCAAGACAGCACCTATGGGCGACCCTCTGCACTCTCAACCGGTACAAGTGAGTTACGATAACGGCGGGGGTGAGCAGCAAGTGATCTACGTCATGACCAACCAGGGATTCCTGCATGCGATTGATGCCACCTATCCTAAAATACCCGATGGTTCAACCGCCGGTGGCAATGAGATTTTCGCGTTCATGCCGCCGGAGCTACTGCCTAATATAAAACAGCACTATTCAAACCCTCAAGTACACAACCGGATTTATGGATTGGATGGCACGTTGGTGCGGTGGCACGTCGATAACAATCGCGATGGGATCGTCAATGGTAGTGACACAATTACATTGGTTTTCGGCATGCGTCGTGGTGGCAATCACTATTACGCACTCGACGTCACCAATCCCAGTGCTCCGCGCTACAAATGGCGGATAGACGGCGGCACTACTGAATTTCCTCGCTTGGGTGAAACTTGGTCCCGACCCTCACTGGTTAGCGTCACCCACAAGGGCGTAGAAAAACAGGTGTTGGCCTTCGGCGGTGGGTACGATGCTGCGATGATTGATGGTTCTACCGCACCTGTCACCGGTGCCTTGGGTAACGCTATCTACATGGTCGATGAAAATGGCGACAAGGTAATGGAAATCAACGGTAACAACATCGCGGGAATGGACTATGCGATACCGTCAGACTTAACCATTATCGACACAGACGGGGACGAACTCGTCGATCGAATCTATGTGGGGGATCTGGGTGGAAATCTCTGGCGTATGGATTTCGACGACATTGAAGACGGTGCAACCGTTGAGAAGCTCGCTGATCTGAACGAGGGAGGTCACCGCTCTTTCTTCTATCCTCCTAGCGTATCACTGCAAGGGGATTTCCTGGCAATCGCTATAGGATCGGGTAACCGTACCAATCCGCTAAGGCTCAACTCCGGGGACCGTATGTACATGGTTAGAGACTTAGCTGTGAACACCGAACTGCCTGTCGGCCACCGCGCTGTGCGAACCGCTGATCTGTACAACGCGACCGACAATGACATTGGCGCGTCAAACCCCACTGTCTCCCAATTGGCGAAAGAGTCTTTGGCTAACGCCAATGGATGGTTCATCAACCTGGATACCAACGAAAAATCACTATCGCCCCTGGTTACCTATGAAGGCATCGTGATGGCGACCACATACGACATCGATCTGAATCGACTCGCTGATCCCTGTCTACCTCCTGGAGTGAATTATTTTTATTCTGTGGAGCTCACCACAGCTGAGCCAGTCGTCGTTTTAACGAATAGTGCAACCGCCAATGACCAACCTGCTTCTGCTCGAAAAATGGTGGTCAACGGTGACGGCATACTGCCCCAGCCCATACTGGTATTTCCTGACAGCGGCGACGTCACCGTCATGGTAGACAACGAAGTGGTCTCATCCTTATCACAAAAATTCTCACGTATTTTTTGGTACTCAAAATAGAAACCAGACCCAAACCTGCAAATTGGAGCTTAAGTGAATCGGGTGTCGAGCCGATGCCCAGGTAGCCCTGAGGATTTTAGTTAGGCCTCACCTTCTCGCGCTTTCGTTCTGAAGACGAAGCACAATACAAATTAGGAGCCACCCAGTTGCCTTCAAAAATCTCAATCAAACAATGGTCTAAGACGACTTTCCACGCGGGAGCGGCTGCTTTGTT
The DNA here is from genome assembly GCA_937951695.1 of uncultured Granulosicoccaceae bacterium. Lineage (GTDB taxonomy): Bacteria > Pseudomonadota > Gammaproteobacteria > Granulosicoccales > Granulosicoccaceae > Granulosicoccus. The sequence goes on from CALFBL010000068.1 coordinate 6,398, forward strand.
GGTATCCACCAGCGCTTTGGCGGACGATACAGAAGTCTTCTCAGCCCAGATAGCTAACAATCTAAAGCCGAATTTATTGTTCGTGCTCGATTACTCGGGCAGTATGCGATCCCCACCTGCTAGTGGCGGCTCACAATCAAAAATTGATATCCTGCGCACCGCAGTGAGTGAAGTACTGAGCGCCAACACAGGCAAGATCAACGCCGGTATCGGATCTCTCTACGGCTTTATTCCATCGGGCGTTAAGTGGCCCATCAGTGACCTAAGCGCAGACGCAAACACGATAGATCCTGACATTCCAGTTGGCACGAAAACCGTGGCCGACATGATCAATATCCAGCTCAATAACCGCGATGCGCGCACAAACACGGCTACCGTGGACGCTCTTGCAGAAGCTGCCAGCTATTTCCGCGGTGATCCCCTGTTCGGCGCTGGACGCGATCCATTGAACACAGAATTTCACAAGCCCCAAGTCTGGGACGAAGCGGCTCAGACCTACACAGACGGTGGCGACCAAGCACCGATTCCTGCAAGCTACACTCCAAGAGATGCGTATCAACCAACCGGTGGTACCAACAGTTTTGGATTCTGCAGTGATTTTAGTTTAGGTGGGCGAGTCAGAGGCACTAACCATTGTACTGGCCTCTCACCCTACGACTGCGATGAACGCACAGGCTCTAGCGCTTCCGGTGTTGATGGAGCCGGTTCGACACGCAAACGACTGGTGTGCAAATACCCGCGGCCCGATGTCTGGAACGGCGCAAGATACAATACACCGTTGACCAACGAATGTCAGATAAACGCAATTATTCTGGTCTCAGATGGCATCCCGACTGTACGCAGAAGTAACGATCAGATTGAATCGATCATCGGCACACAGGTAAGAAACTGTGAAGATCTGAGTACCGTTTTCACCTCAAACAACGCCCGCGACAATCGGATAGCCGCAGAATCTGGCCGTTGCGGTGTGGAAATCGTTGAAGAATTAGCCAACAATCCGCAGAATCCGGCAATTTTTGATAGCAAAGTTATGACCTTCACCGTTGGCTTTGATGTAGACGGCGACGGCGGTGACTATTTGAAAAAACTGGCCGTTGCCGGCACTGGCAGTGAAAACGGATTTTTCGAAGCCTCGTCGCCCGAAACGCTAACTCAGGCTTTGAACGATGCCGTAAGTCAGTTAACCTCAACCAGCCAGAGCTTCACACCTTTAGCAATCGATGTGGATCGCGCCAACTTTTCGCACGAGAATCGCGCGTTCTTTTCAATGTTTTTACCCGACGGCACTCCAAGTTGGAATGGTAACTTGAAAGGCTACTTTATAGATGACACTGGTCTGATTGATATTAACGACGACCCTGCGACTACGCTGAACGCCGAAGGAATTCGAGTAATGAGCACGTCGGCGCAGAGCTTTTGGTCTCTGTCACCTGATGGCGATACCGTCACTGATGGTGGTGTGATGGATAAGTTACTCGGCGGTACGCGAAACTTGCTTACCTACACGGGGCCTGACAACATCCCGAATGGCGGAGTTGCGTTGAGCCGATCCGACGCCTATAAACTACACCCATCCAATACAAACGTAACCAATGGTCTGCTAGGTGGAGGAAGCAATCGAGACGTCATACTTGGATGGATTCAGACCGCCCCAATGGGGGATCCCTTGCACTCACAGCCTGCCAACCTCAAGTATGACAACGGCTTTAGTAATAAGCAAGTAACGTATGTTATGACCAATCAGGGTTTCCTGCACGCCTTTGACGTGACAGAACCCCAAAACCCCGATGGTTCTTCAGCCGGCGGACAGGAACTTTTCGCGTTCATGCCAAAAGAACTGTTAGGTAACCTTCCGGCATTGTATGAAAATACACCGTCTGGCGACAAAGTCTATGGCTTGGATGGCGACCTGATCCGATGGCATGAGGACAACAACAAAGACGGTATTGTCAACGGAACCGACTCTGTCATGCTCGTGTTCGGTATGCGCCGCGGCGGAAACCACTACTACGCGGTTGACGTAACTAACCCCGAGTCGCCCATCCTGAAGTGGAGAATCGATGGTGGCTCAAGCGACTTTCCACGCTTGGGTGAAACGTGGTCGCGTCCATCACTGGTTAAGGTGCTCCACAGAGGAGTCGAAAAAGAGGTGCTGGCCTTCGGAGGAGGTTACGACGCCGCAGCCCTTGACGGCTCTACCAATAAGATCGCTAACACTATGGGTAACGCGATCTACATGGTCGACGAAGACGGCGATGTGATCCTCAGCGTTGATGGAAGCGATATCAACGGAATGGATTATGCGATTCCGTCTGACCTAACCATTATCGATGTTGACGGCGATGATGTTGTCGACAGAATCTATGTCGGCGACCTCGGTGGCAATCTGTGGCGGTTGGATTTTGATGATATCAGCGCTGGTATAAGCGGTACAAAACTGGCCGATTTAAGTGACGGCACTCACCGCTCGTTCTTTTACCCGCCAAGTGTGGCGATCAACACGTCCGTGAATGGCAACTTCATGTCGATATCAATTGGCTCGGGAAACAGAACCAACCCGCTGCGGGTTGACTCAAACGATAGAATTTTCATGGTTCGCGACAAAGCGATCAGCGCCGATCTGCCTCCTGGATTCACTACCATTCTCACCAATAATTTGTACAACGCCACCACAAACGACATCGCTTCCGCAAATGACGTAGTGGCTGGAAATGCCAGAGACGAGCTCAACGCAGCTCAAGGTTGGTACATTGACTTGGGCCCGCACGAAAAATCCCTGTCACAACTCGTGACCTTTCAGAACCGAATCATGGCTACTACCTTTGATATCGCCCATGGCCCTGCCGTTGATCCGTGCTCGGGGGTCGGTTCTAACTCTTTCTATATGATGGATGTGGCAACCGGTGCACCCGTTGTATTAGGTAGCTCATCAACCAGTTTTGAAACCGATGCGGCGAAGCGAAAGATACCCGTGAACGGTGACGGTATCCTACCCAACCCAACGCTGATTTTTACAGAATCCGGCGATGTAACTGTGGTGGTTGACAACGAAGTGGTGACGGCATTTCCCCAGCTAATGAGTAGGGTTTATTGGCACTCAAGATAGTGTGGCGGTGATTGCCTAATGTGATCCGATCGATCAGGGCGGCTCAGCGATGAGCCGCTTTTTTTCTCTTAAAGCCAGAAAATTCCCATTGTCTGAATTTGTCTGCAGTTTTGCCTTGTCGCGGTTAATAAAAATTCGAAAAAGACGCTAACACTGGAGATCAAAGTAAACCCGATATGCAAAAATAATGAGCTTTTTCGACTACCTGACACGCCTTGCCAAAGAAGATGGTTCGGATTTGTATCTGTCCACCGGCGCCCCACCGAGCGCCAAATTTTCCGGCAAACTGATTCCCCTAGCCGATAAGCCGCTGAGAAATGGCGAAATTCTGGAAATCGCCCGCAGCATCATGAATGAAGAGCAAAACCTCGAGTTCGATCAAGAGCTTGAGATGAACCTCGCGATATCACAAGAAGGGATTGGGCGATTCCGTATCAATATATTTCGGCAGCGTAATGAAGTCTCCATCGTTGCCCGAAACATCCAGACTGAAATACCCAATTTTAATGAACTGAAACTGCCTGAAATACTCAAGGAAGTCATCGAGCATAAGACCGGTCTGGTACTGTTTGTGGGCGGTACCGGTTCGGGTAAATCCACTTCCCTGGCAGCGTTGATCGATCATCGAAACCGGTTTAAGGGTGGCCATATCATCACTATAGAAGACCCTGTTGAGTACTTACATCCGCACAAAAAATGCATCATCAATCAACGCGAGGTGGGCGTAGACACGCTCAGTTACCACAAGGCGTTGAAGAACACTCTGCGTCAGGCACCCGACGTGATCTTGATAGGTGAGATTCGTGACCGGGAAACCATGGAACACGCTCTAGCGTTTGCCGAAACTGGACACTTGGCGATATCAACACTGCACGCCAATAACGCAAATCAGACACTCGACCGAATCATTAACTTCTTTCCCGAAGAACGACGTACCCAACTGTTGCACGATCTGGGCAATAATATTCGCGCCATTGTGTCTCAACGCTTGGTACCCACAGTGGATGGCAAACGCTGCGCGGCCATAGAGATTCTTCTGGGGTCCCACACCATCAAACAGATGATCATGAAGGGTCAACTGAATGAAATCAAGGAGACTATGGAGAAGTCGTCCAATATGGGCATGAAGACATTCGATGGGCATTTATTCGAACTCGCCATGGAAGGCAGAATCAGCCGGGAAGAGGCGCTGAAAAATGCTGACTCCGCCAACAACCTGCGGCTTAGATTCAAGCTCAGCGGTCGAAAGGATGGCGATGACGAAGAACAAGATGAGCTGCTTAACAAAGAGAAGATGCCCAGCGATTCAGCGACTGCCAACGCCAATGAAGCAAAAGCGCAGGCCATGGAGGCGCAGAAAAAACTCAACGCTATCAGGGCCGCCAAAGCAGCCAATGGTGGTGCATCTGCACTTGCAGATGCGGACAATGGCTTGGACGCCATTCACGCCGCAATGCAAGGCCAGATGGACGATACAGTCGATGCCGTCAATTCAGAGGAACAACCTGCGTTGGAACAATCTCCAGCCCCCGGCGAACCAAACATATCGCTGGAACTGGAACCAGAGCCCACGCCAGATCCCGACCACGGCGACGGTGGGGAGCCCGATGAAGACATGGGCACCATCGGAATGGGACGCATTGGCTAAGTGAACGACATTCAGGCTCAAAGAAAAGGTATTCTTTGAGCCCTGATGACCCAACCGTTTCGATTTTTACACACCGCAGATCTGCACCTCGATTCGCCGCTGAAATCGCTGGCAAGGCGTGACCCTGAGCTAGCCTTACACGTTGAGAATGCTACGCGCACGGCCTTCACGCGAACGATTGACTTATGCCTTGAAGAACAGGTTCACGCACTGCTGCTCGCCGGCGACATATACGACAGCCATAAACCCAGCGTCTCGAGCGTGGGATTTTTCCTGCGCGAATTAGACCGGCTAAAAGACAGCGGTATTCGCGTATATATGATTCGCGGTAATCACGACCATTACTCCAAGCTGACCAATACGCTGACGCTCCCCGAACACGTAACAGAATTCGTGGGCAAGAATGTTGTCGACACGCTGGACGAGTTTGGCGTTGCCATCCACGGGGTGAGCTTTAAAGAAGAACACGCCACCACGTCCGCTCTACGCTCTTTCAAGGCACCCGATGAGCGATTGATCAATATTGCGCTACTGCACACCAGCTTGGGCGGCTCGGAAGGTCACGACGTCTACGCCCCCTGTTCGCCCACCGAACTGGACACCATGGGCTTTGACTACTGGGCGCTTGGGCATATCCACAAGCGGATGCACATCCAGAACACTGCCACCATTGTCATGCCAGGTACCCCACAGGGACGCGATATCCCCCACAAAAAAAGTGTCGGTAAACTACCACCTCATCTAAAAA
>CALFBL010000069.1 GCA_937951695.1 uncultured Granulosicoccaceae bacterium
ATGGACGATGCCCGTGCACAATTGGGGCGAGGCATTGTCTCAGCTAGCGATACACTTCGAGGGTCGGCTTGATCGTGTGCTGGATTTGTAGGACTATTAAACAGTGAACTCACCGATTGACACAGAAATTTAAACGCCCTCCAAACAATGGCAGCAGCGCCCATTGGACAGCCATTACCCGTTTGTTTGGCTCGATGCGATTCATTACAAAGTCAAAGAGGACGGCGCTTACAAGAGCAAGGCACTCGTTCGGTCAATGTAACAATCGCTTGTTGATGATTCCTTGCCGATAATGGTATCGAGCTCTCAATTACCCTGACGAACTCGTTCGTATATGACTGCTGAACGCTCTCATCAATAGATACCGGATTGGTTAGCTTATCATAATGTCGGTATCGTTTACGCAGTTGTTCCATGCGCTGCTACTTGCCCTCGATAATCCTGACATGCACTTTTTCATCACGTCTTTGCAAGACCTCTGCGCGCGCCTACTTGAAGCGGTACCCACGTCCGTGTTGCGCCTTTACTTGGTACTTACAACGCCATTATCAAGGTATCATCTCGCGATCGTGCCACGGCTGTACTGTGTAACGCGCCACACATCCGCGGCCGTTATGCCGGCTCGTGCAAGGAGGCGGCTAAATCCGCTGAGATGCCCAAGCACCCCTTACCTGGGGCTTGCGTAACGCCGGTCTTTATTGCTCACACGATGCTGTCAAGGCTCGCTGACAGTTTGTGCGCAACCACTGGCGACTATAGGGATTTTCCGGGAGTGTGGATGCTGGGTTAGTTATTCATCGATCTCCGATATGTCAGGTCAATGAGTACTGTTGCTCGATGGTTAGAGTGTATAAAATTTGGAAAACAAAATGCGAACAAATGCTGATTAATATGGCCAGTAATGTTGAAATCGTTGAAGTATCGCCTCGAGATGGGATACAAAATGAGCCGACTATCCTGTCGACCGAAGATAAGCTTGAGCTGATCAAACGCGCTGTGGGCGCCGGTGTGAAGCGATTGGAGGTCACCAGTTTTGTTAACCCCAAACGCGTGCCACAAATGGCGGACGCCAATGAAGTAGCCGCCGCGTTGCCGCAGATTCCCAGCGTGTGCTACATTGGGTTGGCGCTCAACAGGCAGGGATTTGAACGGGCACGGGCGGCCGGTTTACACGAAGTGAATTATGTGGTGGTCGCCACTGACACCTTTAGCCAGCGCAACCAGGGCGTGAGCTGTCAGCAAGGCATCGACAACTGGACGGAAGTGGCAGCCGAAGCGCGCGGCTCTATCCCGATAGGGCTCGTGGTTGCCGCCGCTTTTGGTTGCCCGTTTGAAGGGGAAGTGTCACTCGATCATTTGCTACGAATGGTTGAGGCTTGTGCGAAACATGACCCGCTGGAGATCGGGCTGGCCGACACCATTGGTGTGGCAACGCCCAGTGATATCCATAGACGGGTTGGCGCGGTGCGTGATGCGTTTCCCGATGTACCCGTGCGCCTTCACTTGCACAATACACGCAACATGGGAATCGCCAACGCTTGGGCGGGCATTGAAGCCGGTGTTGCCAGTCTGGACTCCAGTATGGGTGGGGTAGGGGGATGTCCGTTTGCACCCAACGCCACCGGCAACATCGCGACAGAAGATCTGTTGTACTTGCTGGACCGTTCCGGTGTTGAAACCGGTGTGTCTATGCAAGCGGCGATTGAAACCGCTCAATGGTTAGAAGAAAAACTCGGTAAAGCATCACCCGGGTTATTGATGAAGGCCGGTGGCTTTCCCTTAGAGTCCATGGCGGGCTCGTGACTAAAGCTCGCGGTGTTGTCTTGGCTTCGGCATACAAGCGTATATGGCCCGAAATCATCACCGGTGTTCTGGCTGAGAACGAACGGTTGACCGAGCAATCACTGACAAAGCGGTTGGGTTCTAGCCCCACACCGGTATGGGCTGCGATCGGTCCACTGGTGCACGTGGTTTTTATCAACCAAGCGCCAGGATAGTACACACAAGACGCGTAATTTCCTGAAAATAAGCTGGAATAGATTTATCAGTTGGGCCTGCAACTGGAAGGTTTTACGTAGCAACGAGCCGCCTACTTCGCCGATGCTGGGCTGATACTATAGCGATGTGCGCGGGCTGCGCGCATGTGTGGATTGACATCGCCAGTGAATGAAGTTGGCTACGCTGAGTGATCGTTGCACAAAGAACAGTTCCATCGTCTGATTGGTAAGGCCGTACGTCCGCCAAGGCCGCTGTTGTCGTTAGGCGTTGATGTTGGGAGTGTTGGTGTGCTCCTACCGATTGGCGATGCAAATAATCGCTTGGAACGTTATGCTATCTGTTGAAATGTATCGATTTTAATTTCAGCGATGCATTAGCCGATTCTCTCATCGTGGATGAAACAATGATGTGTTTCCTCAGATGTGCCGTCAATACCAATAACCCTAAGCTGGTTATGAGAGCGGTATTGACTGTGGCGCAGGCGCGTGACCATCGGGAAATAGTTATTCGGGGTCAGGGTCGCGATTAGCTCCGGCATCGAGGGTGGCTCGGTAGCAGATATCTTTTATTGTGAAAGTGTCATTACCAAGGGAAACTGTCGGCCTAACTACCAATCGACTTTGTCGCAAGCAACGATATCAATAGTTCAGAATGACTGCAATTCGTGAACTCAGTTATTACGAAGAGTTCTACATAGCGGACATTCGCAGCGGTTGAAAACAGCTGCTATGAGAGGGCGGAAAAGTCCATAACTGACGTAGGTTACTCACACTGATTGTGCTTGCGCCACATCGTTGCATCATGACCCTTGGGTATATTATTACAGGGGTCTATCGAAGAGTATCCCCGCACTTTGTTGTAAGTTTGAATTTGCTGCTTAGTCAATATATGAGGAGTTTTAAGATGTGTAGATAGGTGAATGAATCGTAACTGAGAGCGTGTTTGTTCGATCGCCAGCAGCATTGTTATTAATTCCGTATCGGTTGGGAGTTTAGACAGGAAGCGTGCTTCAAGCTCTTTCTCAAGCATGATCAGTCGCTTCCCATGCTTAATTGCATGTTCCTTCATCTCATCGTGCAATATTTGAATTTCATGCAATTGATCGGTAGTTAGCTCGATTTCATTTTTTAGCTCTAGTATATGCGCTGGACCTGGCAAACCGTTAAGTTCTGCCACCTTTGCCAAACCCCATCCACCGCCGCGTTCCAGCTCGGTAATATCCTCTGGTGATAGGCTCTTGATTGCACGTTTCTCTTGGCCTGAATACTTAGAATGCTTGGCTTGATCGGCAGCTGTTAGTTGAAGCCACGTTGTGGCCACTACGGCTGTAATTAGGATGAATTTCGTGCGCATATCTACTACTCATGATGATTTAGGTCATTAGCTTGCCGATGTGCGAAGTTTTATGACATGATAGTTATCATGTTGGACGAAATTATAAAAGCACTACTGGATGGCAGTTCAAAGGTACGTTGCGAATGTGATTCCACACTCTTTTTTCGAGAGGATGTAGTAGAGTTTTTATTCATACTCCAGAAAGGCCAGATTGCACTCACGCGACACATGGAGGACGGCAACGAGTTAGTTTTATGTCGTGCTGTTGGTCCTTGCATCTTGGCCGAAGCATCGGTGTACTCAAAGTTATATCATTGCGACGCGGTAGCTTTATCGGAATGCGAGTTACGCAAAGTATCAAAGAATGACTTTATTTCACTTCTCGCTTCAAGCCCAGCGTTGGCTAATTCGTGGTCGGCACATCTCGCTCAATCGCTACAAGCAGCACGTCAACATAGCGAGATTTTGCGACTCAAAAAGGTACGCGATCGGATTGACGCATGGTCAGAGATGAACGGTGGTGAATTACCTCCAAAAGGCCAGTGGAAAGGACTCGCCGCGCAGATCGGTGTTTCAGTAGAGGCTCTCTACCGCGAATTGGCTACTCGTGACGTTTGATAATATCTTACTGTATTGCTTTCGTTTTTAGTCCGCTTAGGGGGGGGTAGCCAATCCTTTAACCACGTCCGCTATGGAGGCACTAGCGCGTTGCCGAGGACCTAGGTTGGTCGCAATAGCCAGACTTCAGATGGTTCCGGACCTAATTACCGCTTAATCGTTGCATACCTGAACACTTCGACCAAAATAATGTTAATGCATTTATAGAATTCTGGTTGTACTTTGCGTTGGACTAAATGATTGACATCAAAATACATCGCTATCTTACTAACAATATGTCAATATATACTAAAAGAAATAGCAATGTTTGGGGCGTGTTTTGGCCGATAAAAAGAGCAATACTGTAAAAAAAGAAAAATAGTTTCTTCGAGACATCTTGCAAATTCTGAAGGCTGGCAATTATCGGAATTCGAGTTTGGAATGATCATCGCATTTCATGGATTTGGCCGTTGGATGAACAAATGCATGGCGGCGGCTGGGAATTCTGAACTGAGTTCTTTAGAGCTTTTAATCGTTCATCATGTGAATCACCGCAAAAAACAAAAGCGACTCTCTGACGTGACGTTTCTATTGAACATAGAGGATACTCATACGGTTAATTATGCATTGAAAAAACTAGTAGGATTTGAGCTAATTGAAGGTGAAAAAACAGGTAAAGAACTGTTCTATAAAACAAAAAAAGGTGTAGAATTATGCGAAAAGTACCGAGAGGTACGTGAGCAATGTCTATTGGATAGCTTAAAGCACATGGATATGAGTCACGACGAGCTAAGCGATATAGCAGCGTCTCTTCGCTCTTTATCCGGTTTGTATGATCAGGCATCTCGCGCAGCTAGCTCTCTTTAGCAAACACAGGTAAATCGTGCTTTTGCAACGTTCTTAGTTTTTAGTCATAAGATTCGGTAGAAAGGTAACAATCTGTGGAAATCAATCTAGGAGCGATCTGAATTGTTTATAGTTACTGGAGCATCCTCAGGGATCGGCAGAGCGACTGCACTTGCGCTCGCTCAACGCAATCGTAAGGTAATTGCTATTGGAAGGAATTCTGATCGATTAGGTTTATTGGAACAGAAAAGCCCTGGCTTTATTCAGAGTGTTGTGGCGGACCTAGCGACAGAATTAGGGATTCAATGCATCGCCAATGCAGCTCAATCCTTCAGTAAAATCGATGGGATCATACACGCGGCGGGCTCTGCAGTTCCTCTTGCAGATTATCAAGATTTGAATAGTGAAGAGCTAGCGCACCATTTCTCTGTGCACGTTTCCGCACCAATTGAGATTAACAACTGTCTGCGCTCTAAACTAAAAGGTGCCCGAATTTTGTATCTCGACTCGTATTCCGCACGCTCACCCCGAGTCGGTTGGGCTGCATACTCGATAGTTAAGTCTGCGGCGCAGATGGCAGCACGCTCCGCAATCTCCGAAATGACCGACTCGACTGTTATACGCGTATTCCCTGGAGGTGTGCGGACACCGTTGGTTGAAGCTGTTCTAACATCGACCATGGCAAGCAAGACTGTTGAAGAATTTAGAAACACGGACTCAGAAGGCAAGATTGTTGAAGCATGCGTCGTGGGTGAATACTTAGCCGATATTTTGCTTGAAGCGACAGAGCAACAGATTAAATCGCGTGAGACTTGGGACTTCAACAATGCTGCAGATCGAATTTTTCCTAGCGATAATATTGCGCGTCCGGAAATTCGTTGAAGATCAGCGAAAACAAGAGAATGTAAAAAGCTTAGGTATAACAAAACAATGAACTTATAACTTGCGGCCCGTACGCGACCATGGGTATCTCAAAACGCGCACCGGCCGCTAGTCACCTCATTGTTATATGATGCCCTTAGAGTACTACCAGAGCCGAAAACTACACGCCGATTATTTTGAAAGGGCAAATAAAAGTTAAATGCCTGCGACAGAGACTGCAGGCATGACCAATAACATAGAAATCGGCCCTCAGACTATCATGCGTGGTGTGACGTTGATAGCAGCAGCGGCTCTCACAATTTCGATTCAAGATGTTGTCATCAAGCTTTTCAGCAATGAGCTGACACAGTGGAAAATCTTCGCGCTGCGGGACGTATTGGCTGTTCCGATGCTTTTAGCTGTGAATTGGATGCGTAGAGCGCACAAAGGGGTTGTTCGCGCAGCTTTCGGGAAATGGACCGTTTGTCGTTGGCTCTTTTTAACAATCACATTTCTGGCTTTCTATGCAGCGGTACCATTTCTGAGTTTATCGACACAGTTGGTGCAGCCAATAATATCGCCCCTATCTTTGTTATGTTGCTTTCACAGTACGTCTTAAGGGAGGCTGTAGGTCCGCTCGGCTGGTTCGGTTTTTTGTCGGGGTTTACAGGTGTGGTTGTTTTGTTACAGCCCGGTACAGATGCATTTTCTTTATGGGCTGGGCTACCTATTATTGGGGCCGAATTTTATGCTGTTGCTCATATTACCACTCGCGCAAAATGCAAAAACGTTCCCCTCGCTGCAATGTCTCTCTCACTGAATCTAACTATGCTTTTAGTTGGCTTGTTTGTCAGCACGCTATTGGTCTTGCTGAATACGCAAGGCGATGTTGCCGAGGCCTATCCGTATATCTTCGGCCTTTGGTCGAACCTAGGTATAGCAGATTGGCTAGTGCTCGAGTTGCTCGCGGCATTCGCCATTGTTATAGGGATATTGCTGGCAGGGGCTTATCAAGCCGCCCCGCCATCTTAGTGTCGACCTTTGAGTACAGTTATTTGGTATTTGTAGCTGTCTGGGATATTCTGTTCTTTGGCATTGTACCGACGATTGCTTCAGTTTCGGGCATGATGCTGATCGTGCTAGCGGGGTTATTGGTATTAGGAAGCAAGTCGAGTGATAGAAACTAGTTAAGTGTAATGATTAAATGAATCAGATGACTGCCGCCTTTGCTCGCGCCACATTATTAGTGATAACTTCAACTGATGTTGCCCAGACGAACGGTTTAGGAATTTGTTACACTGATTGATGAATTGCATTAGCGTCTCTTCCAAAATATTGACCGAACAGAATACTCCACGTCTGATTGCTTTTTTAGTATTCAAGCCAAAAAAGTGTTTAACCAAATTCAACCACGACGAACTGGTCGGTGTGGAGTGAAGCGTGACACATTTGTTTTTCTTGATTCAGTTTATTTGCTCTTTGCTCTTTGCTCTTTGCTCTTTGCTTTTTGCTTTTTGCTTTTTGCTTTTTGCTTTTTGCTTTTTGCTTTTTGCTTTTTGTGTGTCGAGCAGTTGTCGACAACGCACCTCCACCCATTTGACGCTCGATCTGGTATTACACATCGATCTATATGCGGGCCACCGTGCACTTTTCCGGCGCCCCGTTTTTCGATTTAACAGGCAAGGCTTTCCCCGCATCCACAAACTTTCGGCGCGCATGGTCAATACACCCAAGAATAACAACGGCAGAGCCGTCCGCAGTTTTTTATGCCAGACGGGGCAAAGTCAGTCGATGACAACCGATCCTTTCGGCGCAGTTAACGCAAACGACAAGCCCAATTCGCCTTTGCTCACGTCAGCAAGATGATCAACGTTTAGTGATCTGAGTATCTCGTTTAACGATTCTGGATTCGGGTGTGATAGCTGTACTTTGTTCAGTCGCACGGCAAGGTCTTGTTGTGCGGCGCTTGGATGTGGCCCAGGCGACCACTGGATGAACGCTGGTATCAATCCATCCATGGGCAGACTTCCATCTACAGGCACTGTCAAACGCCACGAGAGATCACCTCGTGTGAGCCGTACAGCCTCGCCAAGATTCACCGGGCTAGCAGCCATTACACCATCCAGATCAGCGGTACCGACCACCCAGCATAGTGCTCTCGGACGCTGCTTTAACCGAACCTGTGTAGACGGATCATCGAGGGTGAATAATCGGGTGCGCCCTGGATCTGTTGGTGCATCCGGATCGACGGCGATAATTTCCAGAAACGTATCATTGCCCGATTGCATCACGCAGTTGTGTGTACTCATCGCGCTATGCGTGCCACCGCGAGGAACCCTCACACCCAGCTTGTTCTCCAATTCGGCGACGCCTTGGCTAAGACTGTCTGCGCCGATTACGATATGGTCCATTTTGTTAGGCATGTTTTGCTTCCAACACTCTCAAGCGACTTTGAAATTCAGTTCTATCGACATAACATCCACGTAGATGGCGTTGTCCTGTGGGTTCAAATTCTGTTCGTCCATGCAGAACCCTGCGATTGTCGAAAACCACCATATCTCCCGCCTCTAAGCGAAATTGTATCCGGTATTTGAGTGAGCGCAACCGTTGCATAAGATCGCGATAGGCCAGATAGTAGTCGTGCATGATAGTGTCTGGAAGATCAAAAACCGATGCGATGTGAGCGTTGTATTTTAGTTCGACTATGTTGCCTTGATGATCGAGGTTAATCACTGGGTGATGCGACCGAATATCGTGTTCATCATCATGAAAGCGAAACGGAATGGCTACCGTGGCCAAGCGCTTAAAGTGCTCTGGCGCTTCGATGCGCAAGTCTTCCACGACTTTTAATCCGTCCGCGAACACAGATTCGCCACCTTTAGTATCGTTGACTAAGCAGTGGAGAAACTGGTAGCCCGGCGGTGTTTCCTGATTGGGTAAATCGGTATGCAACGGTAGCGCTATGGCGGTATAGGCTAAGTTTATCGGGTTTGGTTTCGAGCGTACTTCGAAAGTAATTCCAAAATTTGTTCGACGCTGGTAATCAATACGATGAGCAATATCGTCTAACGCTTGTGCGGTATCGGGCATATTTCTGACCAAGATTAGACCATCCCGGTTTAGTTGCTTCATCCAGCTGAACAAGGTCTTATCGTCTGCCATTAAGTTGTCAAAAGTAGCGACACCGATATCGTTGATAAATTGCGAGCCCCAACTCAGTGCCTGAAAGTTGCTGGCGGGCTTTAACTCTTTCGAATAGGCGTGTTCGCGTAACCAGCCGCCGCAGAACTGACTTTGATGATCGCCCTCTGACCAATCGATCGTTAAGCATCCATTTTCAACGGCATAGTTGAGCGGGTGAATATCCGATGTAACGCTGAGCTGATCGAAAACACGCTCTTTGGTTTCAGGGTGCAACGCAGTTGGACAATTATCTCGTAACCATAAGAAGTGAAAAGAGGCTTTCTTCCCGTCGTTCCAGGTCAGTAATAATGCATGATCGATAAGACTGGCCGATTGTAACGTTAAGTTGTGCATTGTGCTATTCATCTGATTTGTCAACGCTTAGTGTTTTTGAAGCTTCATTGATGACGGTTGTGAGTCTGGTTGTGTAAACGTAGGAGTAACCGAATGAAAAATAAACAGGAAACGCCCTAACGTATCACAAGACTGTTGACTACATCGAAAAGCGTTTCTTTCAATCTCGCTTGGATCTAAGTTTGTCGGCTTTCAATGGTCTTTCAATACGCTAGATACTACACTGTTGAAAGGCCAGCTCAAAGCTGCGGCAAGCCTGCCGTCCGATACTGTTTGTCAACGGCAAAGGGTTAGTTTAAGCGGGAGATGAACCGCGTTGTGCTCGGATCGAACCACGTCTCGGAGTATTCCACACACCTATTGCTTTGATCAAAGCTGGTGCGTTCGATATGGCCCCAAACAGTATTGGTCTTAGTGGAGCGTGAGCCGAAACCATCGGGTTTCCAGTTCGGTAAGCGCTGGGCACTTACACTGTCTTGAACACCGCTTATCCAAAGGCTGAGCTTTTCTTTATAAAAAAGATACAGTGAGTCATGAAGTTCTTGTTTGGTTATTTCCGATTGCAACGCGCAATCGATCCATATTTCTTCGATGGCGGCGTCGATTCCATTTAATCGACGCAGACGGCGTATTCGGTGAGCGTGTGTACTGCTGCCGATATGAGCAATTCCGTTTGGCTTTTTCACTTTGCTTACCGAAATGACCTCGGCTGTGGGTAAGCCACCACCTGAGATAAGTTCGAGTCGGAAAAATCCGTAAATAGTTTTTTTCACGGCGGCCTGGTTAACGCCTTTCGGGTTTTTAACGTAATTGCCTGAACCCTGCACGCGATCGAGAAGGCCTTTGTCGGACAGATCGAGAAGTGCTTTTCTCAGGGTACCCATCGCCACCCCAAATTTGGTTGCCAGCTCGCGCTCTGGCGGTAGACGCATGCCATCGAGCAGAATACCTGCCTGAATCTCACGTGCAATCATCTCGCTGATTTCGATGTGCAGAGGCAGTCTGTTTGTGGATAAGTTTGGTTTATTTGACACAGTCGTAGTGTATCCAGAAAACCGTTTGTGCGAAACGTGGAAATATAAAAACGAGCCCGGACAAACGACAAGTTCGATTATCAAGGTAAGATAGACCCGTCTAAGGGGCCAACAACTGCTCCTGTACGGCCATCGAATTATCCCGGTGGCTGTCGATATTAAGGGTTGACTGTTACTCGGGGCGTGCACTGGATCTATGTGGTAGGCACTTCAGTGTCGTGTGTATGGACGAGTGTGGATGAATCGTGGTGCCGCCTTGGTCGGCCCGACCGAGCCGCGGTTAACTGAATTTGAGGATGATAGAAAATGGGAATTCGTGCAACGATGATTGATCGAGTCAAGCTAAATGATGCGCTGGAACTCAGCAGAATTGTCTACGGTATGTGGCGTGTTGGCGACGACAACGACACGTCAGTGAAGCATGTACAAGCCAAGTTGGAAGCCTGTTTGGAGCAGGGCATAACCTCTATCGATCAAGCGGATATATACGGCGGATACACCGCAGAGGCGATTTTAGGCGATTGTTTGAAGGCGGCACCTCAGTTGCGCGATCAGATTGAGTTAGTGACCAAATGCGACATAATTGCACCGGCTGGCCGGCATTCACACGCCCGCGTGAAATACTACGACACCTCGAAGCAGCACATTACCGAATCGGTGAACACTTCCTTGCAGGAGATGCACACAGATAGGGTCGAACTACTGCTCATCCATCGGCCCGATCCTTTTATGAATCATCATGAAACCGGTCGAGTCCTCGATGATCTTGTGCAGTCAGGAAAGGTCTTGAACGTCGGTGTCTCTAACTTTAAGTACCATGATTGGGAACTATTGCAATCGGCAATGAGTAATAGACTCGCCACAAATCAGATAGAACTCAGCGTGCTCGCCCTGGATAGCTTTGTTAATGGTGATATTGCGTATCTTCAGCAAAAGGCGATCAAACCCATGGCGTGGTCACCACTGGGAGGTGGGGAGTTATTTAATGAGTCTAATGCTGATACTGCCAAATTGAAACAAGCACTTGAGCGTGTTGGTGAGGCACAAGGTGTCAGTATCGATGCAGTTGCGGTGGCCTGGTTGCTGGCTCACCCGTCAAACATCATTCCGGTAATGGGCACCAATAACCTAGATCGCATTGCGGCATTGTCTAATGCGATGAAGGTTGATATCGATCGGCAGACTTGGTTTGAAATTTACACCGCAAGCTTGGGACATGAAGTCGCGTAGCTACAATGCAAAACAGAAAGGCGACAGATTGAGCGTTGCTTTGATAGGGTAGCACCGATCCTGTAATTTAGAAAAAGATCCAATAAATCAGCGCTAGATAGAGTCCGTATTGCAGGATATAGTAGACGCTCTTGTTCCAGGCTTTTATGCGTTTGCCAAGCATGCGTACTTTCTGGATATAAACAAAGGCTTTGTTTAGCCCGCCGACCTTATCGCCGGGCGTGTTTTTGGTGGCGCTTGCGGCCATAACCATGTTTGAGAAAAGGATGTTGAGCCAATCGATGGGTGCGAAGGTTACAGGGCGCTTTACATCCAGGAAAAGGATGATTCGATCTTGGTCAGTTTTGTTTTCTGCGTAGTGGATATAGGTTTCGTCAAATATCACCACTTCGCCATCGCGCCACGAATAGTGTTTTCCATCGACATTGATAAAGCACTGATCATCGTTGGGTGTTTCAAGACCCAAGTGATAACGCAGTGATCCAGCAAACGGATCCCGGTGTTTGACCAACCGGGCGCCCGGTGGAAGCATTGCGAACATGGCACCTTTTATACTGGGCAGGCTATCGACAAGACGGGTTGTCTCGGGACAGGACTTCGTAGCTGACAGTAAAGTCGCGCCGTACCATTTCAGATAAAAACGAGTCCATCCGGTTTTGAAGAATGAGTTAAAACCGATATCATCAAACTCGTCGGATGCTTTGATCTCACCCCGGTTTTCCAATTGACGTGCTTCCGAGCGAATAGTTTTCCAATTGTCCTTCAAGACTTCGAGTTCGGGGAACAGTTTTGGATCGATATAAGGGGTTGTTGGTACGCGAGAGAATGCGTAGAACAAAACGTTTATTGGCCCCAGTACGTTAGTGTGATCGGTTATGCGGCGACGGATTTTGACGTGTTGAACCTCTCCCCGCGTTTGAATGTAAATCGCCGACGCAATAAACATGAACAAGACAACAATTCCCATGCTAACCGATCCTCACTTGAAAGCACTGCTGTGGAGAAATTTGTGGACACGAATCGCGAGCGACGACTCGGATTCGATAGTATCCAGCTAATGGCCCTACAGCTATTACGATCAGACATGGGATCTTTGCAATAGAATCAATGTTTTCGTATACGTAGTGTTATGCGTTTGGTAATGCCTGCATGTCGTGGCTGATGCCGGAGTTACAGTGTGCCATAAGGAAGAGCTATTCAATGCGGGATTTTGTACACAACTTTTGAAGTTCGTCACACGACGTTCGTAAACTTCAAAAAAAAATAGGCGCATCTAAAATTGTGAAAAGGTCGGTCGGGTAACATCTTGCTTATGCTCGACTTGACGCTTTATC
>CALFBL010000070.1 GCA_937951695.1 uncultured Granulosicoccaceae bacterium
ACCCACCCGCCTGAGCACCTTGGGAAAACGCGTGCGGATGGTCTCGGCTTCGAGTTGGGCTAAGGCCAGCAGATCGCCAGCGAGTTGACGTTTCTTGCCAGTCAACCCGTCCAGATTGTTGGGTACTTCATCAAACCGAAGTGCGTCCCCCGAGGCGAGAATGGCATCGATGGCGGCGACGTTGTGACGCATGGTGCCGTAGTGAATTGAGCGTTGGCCGCAGGAGTTGTTAGCGGCCATCCCGCCGATGGTGGCGCGCGAGGCGGTAGATACGTCCACAGGGAACCACAATCCATGCGGTTTCAATAACCGATTTAAATCGTCCAACACCATGCCTGGTTGCACCCGGCACGTGCGCTTATCAACGTCCAGCTCCAGCAAGCCATTCAGATACCGAGAGTTATCGACAATCACACCCCGATTTATGGTTTGCCCGCATTGCGATGTCCCCGCCCCGCGAGCGGTGACTGACACGTCGAACTCTGATGCGATTTCGAGGATGGTGGGAATGTCGTCAATCGTTTTGGGTATCGCTACAGCACTGGGCATCATTTGATAGATCGATGCATCGGTGGCGTAGCGCCCTCGGGTGAACGCATCAACCGCAACATCGCCAGCAATATGTGCGTTGAGTTTTTCTCCCAGTTCGTTGAGACCGATATTTTTCATTGCATTCGACGGAAAATAACTGAATAATGAATTCATAATACATTTTAGATGCGTGTTTGCGGAGTCAATTTTATGCGACAAGCTGGCCGTCACTTTCTGCAGATACCGGGTCCCAGCGCGGTACCGGATCGAATTCTGCGAGCCATCGCTATGCCCGTCATCGATCACCGCGGGCCCGGCTTTGCCGAAATCGGCAATCGCGTTTTAAACGGCATCCAAAGCATCTTCAAAACCAAACAACCGGTCATTATCTACCCGGCTTCGGGCACGGGCGCGTGGGAAGCTGCGCTGGTAAATACGCTGAGCGCGGGCGATAAAGTCTTGATGGTGGAAACCGGCCACTTTGCTTTTTTGTGGCAAAAGCTTGCCGATAAGCTTGGACTGAAACCGCAAATTATTGAAACCGATTGGCGACGAGGCGCGGATGCTGCGCTGATAGAAGAGGCGTTAAAGGCCGATACGAATCATTTGATAAAAGCGGTGTGTGTGGTACATAACGAAACCTCGACGGGTGCCACCTCTCAGATTAAAACGGTAAGAGCGGCGATGGATGGCGTCAATCACCCGGCTCTGTTGCTGGTGGATACGATCTCTGGATTGGCCTCAGCGGATTTTCGATTTGATGAATGGGGGGTAGATGTCGCAGTCTCGGGCTCACAAAAAGGTCTGATGCTGCCACCGGGTCTATCGTTTAACGCGGTGAGTGAGAGAGCCTTAGCGGCTAATAAAAATGCCTCACTGCCCAATGCCTATTGGCAGTGGCAAGACATGATCGAAGCCAATCAACGAGGTTACTTCCCGTACACGCCCGCTACCAATTTGTTGTTTGGGTTGGCCGAAGCCATCGACATGTTGCACGAGGAAGGCCTCGATAACGTTTTCGCGCGACACCAGCGTCATGCGGCTGCCACTCGGTCTGCGGTAACGGCTTGGGGAATGGAGGTTCAGTGCCAACTGGACGCTGAATGCTCTCCTGTACTTACCGCTGTGCGTGTTCCCGATGGCACCGACGCAGATCACTTGCGCGCCACCATTCTTGAGCATTGCAATATGTCGCTGGGCAATGGTCTATCCAAAGTTCAGGGAAAAGTGTTCCGTATTGGTCATTTGGGAGACTTCAACGATGTCATGTTGATGGGCACATTGTCGGGTATCGAAATGGGCCTGCATCTAGCGGGAGTACCGCATCAGACCGGCGGTACACAAGCAGCACTGGATTATTTGAAAACAACACCCCGGGCTCAGTCAAAGGCGGCGTAAGTTCAGTCGGCTGAATATCCGGTTCAAGCCGCGCACGCGGCACTTGTATAACGGAGAAGAAATGATGAGAAAAACCATGAAAGCCGTAGTGCTCGGCACCGCGTTGGCATTGACGGCGGGGCAGGCGTCGGCTGAGAAAATTATTCTTAAGTTTGGTCACGTGGGCAACCCAGGCTCACTGTTTGAAGCATCGGTGAATGAGTTCGTAAAAAATGCGAACGCACGTCTGGGAGAGCGTGCGGAAGTCCAAGCGTTCGGCTCATCTCAGTTGGGCAAAGACGCTGAATTACTGCAAAAACTCAAACTCGGTCAAGTCACCTTCGCCTTGCCGTCTTCTGTCATGTCGTCGGTAGCTGATGAATTTGGTGTGTTTGAGATGCCCTACATTGTTCAGTCTCGGGACCATATGAGAGCGATAACCGAGGAAATGGGTGAGGATGTCTTTAACGCGGCAGCTGAAGCGAAAGGCTATAAGATACTCAGCTATTTTGAAAATGGGTTTCGCCACATTACTAACAACACGCGTCCGATCAATGCACCGGAGGATCTGAAGGGCATCAAACTGCGCACGCCTAAAGGCGAATGGCGCGTAAAAATGTTCCAGCTATACGGGGCCAATCCAACGCCCATGGCTTTTTCTGAAGTGTTTACGGCTCTGAAGACGAGTGTCATTGACGGGCAAGAGAATCCGTATGCGCAAATTTGGTCGGCAAAATTTCAGGAAGTGCAAAAGTATTTGTCGATAACAGGACACGTCTATACCCCGGCCTACGTGCTGGTGTCAGCGAAGAACTTCGCCAAATTGCCAGAAGACGTTCAGGCCGACTTGATCGCTGCGGCTGAAGAATCGCGAGAAGCGGTGTACACCATGGCGGCAGAGCTGGAAACAGAATTGTTGGGGAATTTGCAGGCCGGTGGGATCGAAGTCAACGAGGCCGATAAACAAGCGTTTATTGAAGCGTCAAAGCCAGTCTATGACGAGTTCGCCTCTTCGGTAGACGGTGGCGCTGAACTCATCAGTCGGGTTCAGGCATTGTCTGCGCAGTAGTTTCTGCCACCACTGTTCAAGCGGTTTTTACGTGTGTACACCGGGCTTAGGGTCCGGTGTACGCCTCTGTGTCGAACCCATCCGTCGGAGCTCTCACGATGAAAACACTGGCCAATGCGCTCGAATTTTTGCTCGAGTGGTTTTTGATGGTGCTGATGGTGGCGTTAACCGCCATCGTGGTCATTGCTGTTGTTTATCGAAAGCTCGACGCCTCGCTCTCCTGGTACGATGAGGTGGCCAGTGTCACTCTGGCCTGGATCACCTACTACGGTGGGGCCTTAGCGGTACTAAAGCGTAAGCACATTGGCTTCGACAGCGTGTTGTTGGCCGTTCCCATGCCGCTGCGTTTGTACACCGCCTTGTTTGCTGAATTTGTGTTCATTGCCTTTTTCGTCTTACTCGCCTGGGCCGGCTGGGAAGTGCTCATGGTGCTCGAGGGCGATACGCTCGTGAGCTTACGCTGGGTGCCGGTTCAACTCACGCAATCGGTTATTCCGATCGGTGCTGTCTTGTTCATTGTTTGCGAATTATTGGCAGCGCCTGCGTATTTGAAGATGGTGATCGCCGGTGAATCGGCTGAGCATGCCGAGATTGAGGCAGAAATTGCGGCGGAGATGAAACGCTTATGATGGTCTTTGGCATTTTTCTCGTCTTGTTGGTGCTGATCTGCATCAACGTGCCCATCGCGGTCGCTTTGGCGGTTGCCGCGATCGTTGGCCTGGTTGTTAGCGAAGGGTTTGGCTCACTGGTCACAGTTGCGCTGGACATGTATGACGGTTCAACCAAATTTTCCTTGATCGCCATCCCTATGTTTGTGCTGGCAGGCGCCATCATGAACGCTGGTGGCATCACAGATCGATTGATTAACTTTGTCGCCGCTTTGATCGGCTTTGTAAAAGGTGGGCTGGGAATGGTGAATATCGGTGTGTCCCTGTTCTTTGCCGAGATATCGGGTTCAGCGGTGGCCGATGTTGCAGCCTTAGGATCGGTAATGATCCCGCAAATGAAGAAGCGCGGCTACTCTGCACCGTTGGCGGCCGCCATCACTTCATCCTCTGCGTCTCTTGCGATCATTATTCCGCCGTCCATTCCGATGATCGTATACGGCGTATCGGCCAACGCCAGTGTCGAGCAACTGTTTGTGGCTGGCATTGTTCCAGGGTTATTAGGAGCTGTGGGGCTGATGTTGGTGGCCTATGCGT
>CALFBL010000071.1 GCA_937951695.1 uncultured Granulosicoccaceae bacterium
TCTTTGTGACTATAGCTTATAAAGGCCTTATATTTAAACACTGCCATATATTTAACGTTAAATCAATGCTTTAGGCTATGTTAGGCATTAGATGTTTTAACGGCACTTTTGTTAATTATTATATGCGTTTTATTGCCGAGAACCGAGAATGCAGCGCACATTCGTCTGATGATTATTAACGGTTTTTCGCACCCGGCGCTACCGCTGGAGATCGGCGATCGCGGGCGCGCAATTCAATACGCCATCTGGCATGCACAACCCGATGATGTGATTTTAGTGGCCGGCAAAGGGCACGAAGACTACCAAATCGTTGGCAATGACGTGTTGGAGTTCAGTGATCGTGACACGGTGCAGCGTTTACTGCAGGAGGCTTGCTAATGTTCAGGCTTCCGTTATCGGTGTGTGCCGACTCAATCGGTGCGCAGTTAAAGGGTGATGACCTGGAGCTGACCAGCGTCAGCATCGACACCCGAACACTAAAGCCTGGGGATGTGTACGTCGCGATTCGTGGGGATCGGTTCGATGGTCATCGTTTTATCGACGATGCCATTGCAAAAGGTGCCGCCGCGATTGTGGCCGACAATCAGTTTGATGTAAGTGCCGCTGGCATCGTGACAGGCGCCGCTGATACGCCGGTGTTGCAGGTTGGAGATACCCGAGACGCCTTGGGCGGGATTGCCTCGTTGTGGGCCGCCGGACATCAGGTGCCGACGATTGCGATCACGGGCAGCAACGGTAAGACATCGGTTAAAGAGATGATCGCGTCCATTCTGAGTCAGGTCGGTTCAACGCTTTCGACTCGCGGCAATTTGAACAACGACATCGGCCTCCCACTGACGTTGCTATCGATAACGTCTGAGCACCAGTACGTGGTTGTTGAAATGGGAGCAAACCACGTTGGTGAGATAAAAACACTGAGCGATATGACGCAGCCCGATGTCGCTTTAATCACCAGCATTGGTTGCGCCCACCTCGAAGGCTTTGGCAGCGTGAAAGCGATTGCCGCGGCGAAAAGTGAAATATTCTCTGGTGTGTGTCCGGGTGGGTTTGGCGTGATCAACCTCGATGATCGGTTTGCGCCGGTCATGCTCGAAGCTGCCGATGGATTAGCCACACGTACGTTTGGATTTTCAGAGGAGGCTGATGTTCGCGGTGTGGAGCCCGAATTGGGTGGTTTGGCAGGCTTTGGACGCACAAACTTGACGATAAAAACGCTAGATCAGAGTTGGGTCACACCGTTTTCCTTGCTGGGGCGACATAACCTTATGAACGCGCTGGCAGCGACTGCTGCCGTGCAGTGCCTGGATATCCAGCGAGAATCCATTATTGCTGGCTTAAACGCGATACAACCGGTCAGTGGCCGATTGCAGCAGATTATCGGTATTGAATCCTCAACCATCATTGATGATTCCTATAACGCCAATCCAACCTCTGCGAAAGCCGCTATTGATGTACTGGCGAGCTTCTCCGGTAAGCGGCACTTCGTGCTGGGGGACATGGCTGAATTAGGGAGCGAGGCAGAACAAATGCATCGGGAAGTCGGTGAGTACGCATCGGCTTGTGGCATCGATCAAGTCTGGACAACGGGAACCCTAGCCAAACACACCGCCGATGCGTGTCCTGTCGGCAAGCATTTTCCCAGTCAAGCCGAATTGCTGATGGCCATCGAGTCGGAACTCGATGGCTCTTCCACGGTGTTGGTAAAAGGTTCTCGCAGCAGCCATATGGGTGTCATTGTTCGAGCCTTATCTGAGCCGCTGACGCGCGACACCTCAACCGTGAGTATCGATCTGGCTGAGGGTTTGCCGTCATGATGCTGGTATTGAGTGAATGGCTGGTGTCGATCAACGATTCGTATTCCGTGTTTCGTTACATCACCCTGCGCGCCATCCTGTCAGCGTTGACGGCATTGGTAATCTGTTTGCTCTTCGGCCCGTTTCTGATTCGTTGGTTAACCCGGGCGAAGGTCGGTCAGTCGGTGCGCAACGACGGGCCAGAATCGCATTTTGTCAAGGCCGGAACACCGACGATGGGCGGTGCGATGATCATCGTGGCCGTTGCCTTAAGCACCTTGATTTGGTCAGACCTCGCAGTGAAACAGGTTTGGATCGTTTTGTTTGTCACCATCGGGTTTGGCATGATCGGTTGGGTAGACGACTATCGAAAAGTGGTGTTGTCGAATTCAGTGGGGCTGACGGCAAAAGAAAAGTTGTTCTGGCAGTCGTTGGTGGCTGGAGTGGCTGTGGGTGTGTTGTATTTGACGGCATCCGACCCAGTCGAAACGCAATTGATTGTTCCGTTCTTCAAAAACATTGCCTGGCCGATGGGTCTTTTATTCATACCGTTTACCTTTCTGGTCATTATCGGCAGCAGTAACGCGGTGAATCTGACCGATGGTCTGGATGGACTGGCCATCTTGCCGTCGGTTATGGTGGCCGCGGGTTTGGGGCTCATCGCCTATGTGGCTGGACACGCCGTGTTTGCTAATTACCTGTTCATCCCCAACGTTCAAGGTTCGGGCGAACTGACGATTTTTTGTACCGCGCTCATGGGGGCGGGCTTAGGTTTTCTGTGGTTCAACACCTATCCCGCTCAGGTGTTTATGGGGGATGTGGGAGCGTTGTCGATCGGTGCGGCTTTAGGTGTCGTGGCAATCATGGTGCGGCAGGAATTCGTGCTGTTCATCATGGGTGGCATCTTTGTGCTCGAAGCGGTATCGGTGATATTGCAAGTCGGGTCGTACAAACTGCGAGGCAAGCGCATCTTCAAGATGGCACCCATCCACCATCACTTTGAATTAAAGGGTTGGCCCGAGCCACGCATCATTGTTCGTTTCTGGATCATCACCGTTGTACTGGTGTTGATCGGTCTTTCAACCTTGAAGCTACGCTAGATGACACCGGCCGAACTCAAGCATCATCAGATACTGATCGTCGGTGCCGGTGTGACCGGGTGCTCGGTCATGCGCTATTTGTCTCGGCACAAGATTGCCTTCGATGTGACTGATTCAAATGCATTAGCACCCGAAACGATGGGCAACATAAACCTGGCAGGTGCCTACATCGCCGGCTTGGATCAAGTGGACGTCAGTCGATACAATGTGATGATACTTAGCCCCGGCATTCCTCGTGCCCACCCCATGATTGTCACAGCGATTGCGGCGGGTGTAAGGGTAATCGGGGACGTGGAATTGTTTGCGTCCGTGGTGCCGAGCGAGGTTATCGCGATAACCGGCTCGAACGGAAAGAGCACCGTTGCGTCCATGGCAGCGCATGTGTTGGAGCACTGCAAGCGCTCTGTTTTGTTGTGTGGAAATATCGGCACCGCGGTTTTGGATGTGTTGTCATCGGCGACTGATGGGACTGATGGGACTGATGGGACTGGTGGGACTGGTGGGACTGGTGGGACTGGTGGGACTGGTGGGACTGGTGGGACTGGTGCTGACGAGACGAGCGCCGACTTGACAGCGGCGCCCACGGAGTACGTGGTTGAATTGTCGAGCTATCAGCTTGAAT
>CALFBL010000072.1 GCA_937951695.1 uncultured Granulosicoccaceae bacterium
AGGCATTGCCGAGGCTCATGCTTCCAGAGGGCAAGTGTTCAACGGCGTCGTCGGTCCCGTCGGCAGAGTTTAGAACCAGCGAACTGTTGGAACAGTAACCCCCGGTCGAGACCGTGTTCGGCTCATACTGGATTTTTAAATACGGGGCTTTACTTGGGTTGTTATCAAAGGATTGGGCGAATCGCGCACCCGTACCGCTGACAAACAGCGAAAGCGGATTGCCGCCGCACCAGTCGGTTTGTCCGGTAATTTCGTTGATGATACTGGTGATATCAGCACTAGCGTACTCATTTCCGGCCGCCACCCATGGCTCGAGCGTCCAGGTCTCTCGCGATGTGGTACGCTGGCGCGCACCAATGTTGTTGTTTACTGCGGCAAACGGTTCAGAGTTTGCGATCAATTCTCCACTGAGGTCAAAGGTGGCTTCTTCACCGTTCGCACTGGCGGCGTGCATGACAAGCTCAGCACTGCTGATGGTAGCGCCCGGTGGAACGTGCACATTGCGGAATCGTACTGCTGTGGTATGTGGCTGACCGTTATCTTCAGTGGTTTTCTCGTCCAGTGTCCAGCGAACGTCCAGTACCGGTTTGAAACTTGACGTACTGGTTAGAATCTGTCGAATGTTGTTCGGTGCGTTGTTATAGTCTCCCGAAGCGGACAACACCAAGGATAGGGTATTACCCGACTGCCAATCCTCGAGTGCGATAATATCGTCAATCACTGTAGCCAGATTTGGCGAAACAATATCGACACCGGAACCATCGACGACATCAGTCCAGGTTACAAAGTCGGTAGTCTGATCCCTCGTAGCTAACGGTGTTGGGTTGTTTGCAAGCGGATTGGCAGTGAGCTCGGCGTTGATGTTTATTGATACATCATCCAACTCGGCCGCGCCTAACCCGGGTTCGTCTAAGCCGTCCACTGTCACCTCCCCAGTGTCATCAGGATCGCTAGTTTCAACGCTGGAAGCGACAGGCGGGGCAGGGATATCTGGGTTCGAGTCCGGGCTCAATGGTACCCATTCCTCGTTGGCATCCGGGGGTATTGAACCATCGTTTAAGCTCAGCGTCAGGTTCGCCGAACTGATTACAGCTCCCGGTGGGATGCCTAAATTATGAAACCGCAGAGCCAGAGTACGCGGCTCCAGACCATTGCCTGCATAAAACAGTTCAGCCATCTCGTTCTGTGTATTGCGGATCACAAGACCGGTGTTTTCACTAGTAATTTCATCGATGTGCGATGTTGCTGTGGACTGGGTAATCTGAACGGCGTTCTCTGTCGACTCTTCATAAGTTATCGTTAAACTGGGTTTGAGCGAGTTAGTCGATCCTGTGCCGTACAACTCTCGAATATCGGTGTCGCTACCAACATAGCTATCGGCTGGCGATATCAAGAAGCTCATGGTGTTATTTCTTTCCCAAGACGGCAGGTTTACCAGCTCATTCACGATGGGTGACAAATCTGGGGTAAAGATAACGTTTCCTGTCTCTGCCGGGTTGTCGATTGTGCCGGGAATTTCGTTCCAGACAACAACCTCATTGGTTCGCGCAGTCAGATCGTTTCGTTCAATCAGCGTTGTTTCTGTTTCATCGTTTGGTGCGCTGCCGGTGGCGGGGAAAGCTGTGGGCTCAGCGGTTTGTTCAGCGGTGATGTATGCGGATACCTCGCCAGATTGGCGGGCCGTGTCAGTGGTGACAAATTTGATGCGTGCGTCGACAATCGTGACACCTGGCGGAATATTCAGGTTAGAGAACTGAAACCCAAAAAGTGGTTCTCGATTCTCTTCGGTGGCATAAAACAGCCGATTCTCTCGGTTGTTAGCGCTCCAGTGGTAACTGTCTTCGATGATGTTCACCGATTCTTGTACCGAATCATCAGCGAACGCGCTGCGACTGATCGTGGCGACAGGGTCGACACGAGTGGTCGTTCGGCTATCGACGTTTGCGCGATTGGCTAAATACTGTTCTTCTGAGACTCGTCCCATCGTTAATGCGTCGTCGTGCAGAAATACTTCAAGGGTTTCATCGTTTTGTACCGCGTCATCGCTCCCGTCGCCGGGCCGAACGACAATCAGCTCGTCTTCGCAAACCCCATCAGGGCACAATTGGGTAGAGTCTGCATCCAAATCCCCGATGGGGTAGCGAACCGCTGCGCCTCCTGATCGACCTTGAAACGTCATCACACCGACATTAAAGTTTGACGATTGTTCAACCAGCAGTCGCATCGCACTTTTCATTCGGTCCAGTCGTGATGTGGACGTGCCATCACGTTCTCCCATCGACCCAGATACATCAAGCACAAACAGAACATTCGGATTGGTATCAAAGGCATCGTGGCTTTGACCGAAGAATATTTCAGTATCGTCCGCGTAAATTGGCAAAGCGACTACGAATGCTACCAATGCACTAATTAAAAAGATTTTGAATTTGGGAAATAACGCGATTTTTAACCGAAAAAATTTATCCATCTTGTTCAACATCCATTGCTGCCGGTTGACGGTCCGACAGTGCTGCGCCCTTTGACGATTCTGGTGTCGGTGTTCATGTCATCGATGGCCGATTCACCGGTGATGTAGAAACGATGGGTGGCAAATTTATCGCTGATTTCAAACCCTGGTGTAATTGCCCGGCCACCGTAAGCTACCGAGACCTGGGTCGATTGATTATCGGTTCTATCCAGTGTGCTCATACCGGTTATGTTTGGTGCGCTTTGGCACACCACGTCAGAGAGCACATTGGCTACCGATAAAATCGCGTCAGTGGATGATTCAGCCGATTGAAATGTGGTTTCCTTTGCCAAGGTGTTCGTCGATAGTTGTGTTTCAACGCTCGACGATTGCATGGCAGATATTCCCAGCACCGTGATCATAAATAATATAACCATAGCAACCAGAAGAGCTGCGCCTCGTTCATTGGTTGGCTTTGTGGACGTGATCATTACTGATTCCTGATCGCAACGGAACTGTTAAACGTTAGCCGCATCTTGTAATCCTGTGAGTGAGCTGTTCCATCCCTAACCGAAGCCGTTGATGCAGGAATCGTAAAACCTGCGATTTGGTAGCTGCGAGAGTCTTCTTCCGAAGCCACATCGTCGTAGGATTGCATGAGAAAACCGAGTTCCACTAAACGCACTCGGGTAGTCGCCAATAGTGGGTCCCCGGGTTCCAGATACGTAACGGGGCCGGGTTGGGCTGGGTCCTCAGCACCGAGGCGAATGCGCAGATTTTCAACCCCTGTCGCCATTTCAATCGGGGCGGAAGTGTAGGGCAGCGTTTGTCTATACAGAGCTCTTTGCGGCTCGTTCTGGTTGTTCGTTCTACCGGTCAGGCCGATGTAGTAAATGTTGGCTTCGAAGCGCATTATCCTGGGACGATTACGTGAATCACCTTGGCCGTAGGGAGCCGAGAGACGATTATCGCCACCGTTATCAGACGCGGCGTGTTGCAAGACCATGCCACTGTTACTGGAGACATAAAAAATATCCGCGCTATTGCAATCGGATATCAGCGCAAGATCTCCAGCCACGATATCCATCTCGGTTCCCACCACAGCGACCGGCGACGAGGTTGATGTCATTGGCTGAATTTCATAACTGGTAGAGTTGGCGAATTGAATCGATAAGGCGTGAGTGCCCGGTACAGGTTCACCCACACCCACGGGGATATTAAAGCTGGTGTGCGGGCTAGGGTTCCAGTTATCGGCTGCAGTGACTTCGAATGCAGTCAGTGAATCGGCTAAATAGTTTGTGGTCGGGGCAGAATCTGCTCGTACATTGGCGGGCGCATCGTTTATGTTCACGCAACCCTGGAAGCCTGCCATACGCACATCTCGCACCATCGAATCCAAGGCAAATCGACCGCTCTCCTGCATTTCTGTCAAGGTAGCGTTCAGCTTGCTGCTGCGGCTGAAACCCATAAACGCTGAAATCAAGCCGGTGAGGAGAATCAGTCCCAGCACAAGGGATATCATCAGTTCAACCAGAGTAAAGCCGGATTGATGGGTTCGTAGTGGCATTCGGCTGAAAGTGCGGCTGCGACTAAACATTATGGGAACACCTGAACGCTTAGCGATCGAGCCGCACCAGTACCGCCCATTGATTCACTCCACTCAACCGAAACGGTATAGACATCGTCATCAGCGTCGTAACTAATGGTGCCCTTGGCATCCACTTCGTTGCTGCTTGGTAGTGTCGGGATGAATCCGACGGCTGCGGTTGAGGGATGCAAGTGCCGGCTCCACATCGCAAGGTCTGCGGAGGCGATCTGCGCAGGCGAGCACTCAGTGCCCGATTCGACACAACCGGGCAAGCTGGTCAGAGTGGAGGTCTCGATGTTCTGATAATGGCCGTCGATCACGCCGAGCGTGTTGGCGCGCATACGATCGGTCATCTCCCGAACCATGAAATTGGCTTGGGAGACAAAGTAGGCGTTCTGACTGGCCCGCATGCCTTCGATTTGCATGCGCGCAGCCGCGAGGAAACCGACTGACACGATCATCACAGCGATCAACACTTCCAGCAAGCTGAAACCGCGTTGTGAGTGGCGGCTTACGAGCACGTTGCAACCTCGCCAAATGAGTCGATCAGTTGATCCGCGCCGTCTCGACGTCCACGACGAACATCGCCCGCTAATGAAACGATGGCCATCCGTGCGGTAGACATGCCGCGTCCATCACAGAACAAGTAATACCCAGCGCCGCGCCAGTTGCTTGAGCCGCGAGGTCCAAAACGAATATACGGGCGCTCCACTGGCGTCGCGGCGCTGGTGCTGAGCCGGGCTTTATTAATGAGCCTAAACCGGTCGTTGTTCAAAATGACGCGTCTCAGTACATTTTCGGCGGGATCAATAAAGCCTCGTGTGGGTCCGTTGTCGTTAAATACTAACCATCCTTGGCTCCAGTCATCGCCACAGGCATTCTCCGATGCCAAGGCACAGACAGAAACCTGAGCGCTTTGCTTGATAGCCTCTGAGCGAGCATAGGTTAGACTTGCCGTGAGTGCGTTGTAATCGCTGGTCATCCGGCTGTTCTGGATGGCACTTTGAAAACTGGGCGCAGCCATTCCAGCCAGTATCCCCACGAGGACAACGGCGATGAGTAATTCAAGAAATGAGAAGCCCTTTTCAGCTCTAAACATCTGTGGCACTTGCCGCTCTTGCATTGAAAAAACCCTTTTTCCAAGGACGTTATCGGCAGGTTCACCCGATTACTTCGCTGTCTATCTGTGTGATTGTTGACAGTTTAGAAAAAAATGTGAGTAGCCTCACAATAGGAGATGCGGTTGTCGTTCCAACTTGGCCTTGATACTGGGGGTACCTATACCGATGCGGTCATTATTGATGACTCCCAGACGGTGCTGGCCAAAGCCAAATCCCTGACCACCCATGAAGATTTGATCAAGGGGCTTCGAGCGGCTGTGACCACGGTGTTGTCGAGCGGGAACTATGCTCCGATTACATTGGTGGCTCTGTCGACCACGTTGGCGACCAATGCGCTGGTGGAAGGTCACGGGCGGCGCGTCGCGCTGATGCTGATCGGTTACAGCGATCGGCAGATGTGCAGGGCGCGTTTGTCCGAAGCGCTGGGTAACGATGTCCATACTTTTATCGCAGGTGGTCATCGCTCTGACGGGCAACCGGTGACACCACTCGACACCCAAGCGGTGCTCGATTTTGTCGCAGCGCATAAAGATGAAGTCGATGCGTTTGCTGTGTCGTCCATGTTCTCGGTCCGCAACCCAGCTCACGAGCGTGAGGCCCAGGAGCTGATTGAATCGCTCTGTAACAAGCCGGTGAGTTGTGGGCACGCTCTGAGTTCTGGGCTGGACGCGCCGCGTCGTGCGCTGACCACCTTGTTAAATGCTCGATTAATTCCGCTGATTGGCCATTTGATCGATGCCGCTACAGATCTGTTGCAGGAAATGAGTGTAGTGGCGCCACTGATGGTGGTGAAGGGTGATGGATCTCTGCTGCACGCCGACCTCGCGCGTCAAGCACCGGTTGAAACCATCTTGAGCGGCCCAGCCGCTAGTGTCGTGGGTGCCCAATTTTTATTAAAGCAACAAGGCATTGAGCAGGACGTCGTGGTGTCCGATATGGGTGGTACCACAACCGACATCGCCGTATTGGAAAACGGTTTGCCAAAGCTGGATCCGGATGGGGCAACGGTGGGTGGCTGGCGCACTATGGTGCAAGCGGTGGCGGTGAGAACTTATGGTCTTGGTGGTGATAGCCAGATAAGCTTTGACCGAGACAACCGGGAACTGAACATCGGTCCCTTACGGATAATGCCACTGGCTCGATTGGCTATCGAATTCGAATCGTGCCTCGATATACTTCAGCGGCAACTTGATCACGGGTGGGCGCGAACACACGACGCTCAGTTCGCGGTATTAAAAACGGAAGTACCCAGTGGCTTAACCGGGCAGCAAAAAGAACTGTGTGAAGCCCTCAAGTACGGACCAGTAGCGTTGCAGGAACTGTTTAGAGATCAGACCCTGGATAATGCCATGCACGCGTTGGTGCGACGTGGTGTGGTGCAAATCAGTGGTTTCACGCCCACCGATGCTTGTCATGCGCTGGGCGAGGTGACCGACTGGAATGCTCAAGCGTCGGTGTTAGGAGCTCAGTTACTTGCACGCTATTCGGCTGAAAATCTTGGCGCGCGTTATGACGATGCGCAGGCGTTGTCGCGAGCGGTAAAAAATCAAGTGGCTCACCTGGCGGCATTGAATATTGTTGAGACGTT
>CALFBL010000073.1 GCA_937951695.1 uncultured Granulosicoccaceae bacterium
CTAGCGACTAGAAGTAGCGTTTGGCAAACTGCAGCAAGTCGGGTGAAAAGTTCCGGTTGATGCCGAGAATCCACATAACTTCCACGGCATCGCTTCCGTCAACTTTATCGTTGATCGCATTGAAGGCATACGCCCACTCGCTGCGATACTGACTGTTTAGGGCAAGGCGCCGGAACGTTGCAGCATTAGCTGTGCGTTCAAAGTTAAAGTCGGAAGTGAGGGTATGACCGCCGCCTTCAAAACCTTGGTTGCCATTGGCTATGGAGATGTACTGAGTATAACGCTGGATCAGTTCCAGGTCGTCGTCTCTGGTGTTGATCTCATTAAAGCCCCAGCTATGCTGAATGACGCGAATTTTCTTCAAGTTGGCGTTGGACACACCGCGGTTAATCAGTGTACGAACAACGTCCGCCGTAAAAGACGAAGGCCCCCCTTCTGCTACATGGACACGCTGTCCACCCTCCAACGTGATCTGCCATGACGTTGCCACCTCGTTTAAGGTATCTGAACAGAACAACGTAGTATGGCTCAGGCCGCAGTTGTTGAAGGCATCGTAGCCATCTGGAAACAAATTGAGCATGTGCTCGGTGCTGCCGTCCAGTACGAATGTGTGATCACGGTTCTTGGTGCCGTTAACGGCGATGTAATCCACACAGGGATCACCGCTGTCCAACATTTCCCGAGCTAGAATCATAGCCTGCAAATCGTCCGGATCGAATGAAGAGTCGTAGTGTAGTGACAACAAGTCACCGCATACGTAAGCATCGTTAAATGTATCGGCATAGAAAGCGATACGACGGCTGTTTGCCGGCATGAAGGGCACAGGGGGGATCGGCTCACCATTGCCTGTACCTGTGGTTGGCTCAGACGCTTGGGTCGCTAAACCCGGGTCGCCACCTTGTTTGACTAATTCGAAGTAGTCAATGGCATAGCCCGTGGAACGACCCAAAGCCTCGAGCAAGTAGGTCACGCCACCGGTCAAGTTCTGAGTGAAGTTACCGTTACGGATCTCCCATTGGCCATTGCCACTGCTGAACACCTTTACCCAATCAGTGACAACCCGTTCGCCGGGGGTGTTAGCACCGTCCAAACGCAAAAATACATCATTGTGCAGATCAACACGGTTTGGCGTTTGCTGGTTGGCCTTGGCACGCAGCCGCAGGTAATAGGTACCTGTCGATGGAGCCGTGAAGCTGTATTTCAAAGATTCACCATCATGAGGACCGAAGAAGAAGTTACCGCCTTGCCATTCAATATAGCCTGCGGCATCTGCGCGCCAGTTGGCCGCGGTATCCGACTCAGCCTCGATGCGAATGGTACCACCGCTCAACACAACATCCGGGTTAGGAGGTGCCGGTGTTGGGGTGTCAGTGTCAGTGTCAGTGTCAGTGGTACTACCCGCGTCACCGGTCAACTCGACCAAGGTCGGCACGCCAGGGGGAGCGGCAACGCCCAAGCGATAGTTCGCACAGGTCATGACACCGTTTATTGGATCACAGTCCATGGTGCCTGACCAGACAGCGGCTAGTTGCGCTCGCGCACTACGACCACGGAAGATCAGAGCCTTGGTCGCATTGGCTTCCGGATCGCGGGTCGACGTGCCGTCGACCGAAACTTGAGTTGGCTCATCGTTGCCGAAAATGGCCTTGAGATCCCAGCGAGGACCGATTACGTTGCATCCGGCACTGCCTTGATCAACGCGGCCCGGGCAGTTACCGGGATTCTCATCACCGTTGTCGTTGGCTGGACCATTGCCGCATTGCACATCGTTATACAAAGGGTCGCCGATCTGATAGGCGGGCACGTTAGCCCTATTCTGTGCTATCAGGACCTGGGCCACGGTGCGGTTACCCACAGGCGTGCTGACCACGATTGGGCCGACGTTGTGGTCAAGCGTTGAGCGGATGTAACAGATTCCGCCGCGCTCGTAGCTGTCGGCCCATCCGGGCTGGGGGTTAACGGGCTGGCCGAACGCAGGCAAGGCAGCCAAGACCATGACAGTAACCGCGAAGAGACGGGGTAACGCCGTTGAGGATGATTGCATGGATCGGGCGAGAAGAGTTCCACACGCCACGGTGAGGCGCCGAACGAAGAGACTTAGGATCATGTTGCGGTTCGATGGTTGGATTGCCCTGTTAGTATGCCATCTGTGGCGAAAAATTGACACATCCGTCTGTACTAAACGTGTCTAAATCGACACCCTTGCTAAGTGGACACGTCTGGTCAGAGATTCATTCTGTTCCGGCACTATGCTGGGGCTGGCGCCGCCGTACCGCTGCGTCTCTGGCGTAGTCCTTGCGTAGCACAGCCAAACAACGTAATTGCTTGTGACAAACGCGCGCAGGCGAGATTACACCGACTATATTTTTTGTACACTAACCCACTGATTTTCGTGACGAGACACATGGCCTGATGAATACAAGCAACGTCAATATTGAGCACAAACGCATCTTGATCACAGGGGGCGCAGGCTTTCTCGGCTCTCACCTGAGTGAGCGGCTGTTGAACGAAGGCCATGACATCATCTGCATGGACAACTATTTCACAGGCAATAAGCGAAACATCCAGCATTTAATGGATAACCCGAACTTCGAACTGATGAGACACGATGTCACATTCCCCGTTTATCTGGAAATTGACGAAATCTATAACCTCGCGTGCCCGGCGTCGCCGATTCATTACCAGCACGACCCAGTACAAACCACAAAAACCTCTGTACACGGCGCGATCAATATGTTGGGTCTTGCTAAGCGTACCGGTGCCAAGATTTTTCAGGCATCAACCAGCGAAGTGTATGGCGACCCGAAAGTGCACCCGCAGACTGAAGACTACTGGGGCCATGTGAATCCGATCGGTTTTCGTAGCTGCTACGACGAAGGCAAGCGTTGCGCTGAAACGTTGTTTTTTGACTACCACCGTCAGCACAACCTACGAATCAAAGTAGGGCGCATTTTTAACACCTATGGCCCTCGCATGCATCCAAACGATGGACGCGTTGTGTCAAACTTTATTGTTCAAGCGTTGACTGGGCAAAATATCTCCATCTACGGCAAAGGGGATCAGACGCGTTCTTTCTGCTACTGTGATGATCTGGTAGAAGCCTTTATTCGACTGATGAACACAGGCGATGATGTCACCGGACCCATTAACATTGGCAACCCGGGCGAATTCACCATCCTTGAATTGGCTGAAAAAGTGATTGCCATGACGAACTCAAGTTCAAAGCTGGAGTTTCACGATCTGCCAAGCGATGATCCGACTCAGCGCCGTCCCGATATCACCCAAGCGAAAGAAGTACTGGGCTGGGAGCCTAAGGTCGATCTGGAACAAGGTCTGACGAAAACAATCGATTATTTCGACAAGTTTTTGCAAGCCAGCTCCGAAAGCAAGCGCGGCGCGGCTTAGTTAAAGCACTTTAGACAATCTTTTACGGACTGATAATTGCACCGAATCCAGTAGAAATTAACAACTACTGGCTTCGGTTTCAATGAAAGGCATCGTACTCGCAGGCGGCTCCGGCACACGGCTGCACCCACTGACTCAAGTGGTATCAAAACAGATTCTTCCTGTTTACGACAAGCCGATGGTGTACTACCCAGTTAGCACCTTGATGCTTGCGGGCATTAAAGACATCCTCCTTATCTCTACCCCACGTGATCTACCGCTGTTTGAACAGCTCATGGGCGATGGTAGCCAGTGGGGGATCAATATCCAGTATACCGTTCAACCTTCTCCTGACGGTTTGGCCCAAGCGTTTATTCTCGGTGAAGAGTTCATTGGCAATGATGCCGTGTCATTAATTTTGGGTGATAACATTTTTTACGGTGGCAACCTGGGTGCTCAGTTGCAAAGTGCTGCGGCTCGAACCAGTGGTGCCTCGGTGTTCGCGTATCGAGTTAGCGATCCTGAACGCTACGGCGTGGTGAGCTTCGACGAAACAGGTCGCGTACTGGACATTGAAGAAAAACCCAAACAACCGAAATCTCATTTTGCCGTAACAGGCTTGTATTTCTACGACAACGAGGTGGTAGAGATCGCAAAATCCATCAAGCCCTCGCCACGGGGAGAACTCGAGATCACCGACGTCAACATAGTGTATCTGGAGCAACAGAAGTTAATGGTGGAACTGATGGGCCGAGGCTATGCATGGCTCGATACCGGTACGTGCGAGTCCCTGCTCGAAGCTGGTCAGTTTGTCGAGACCCTCGAACGTCGGCAAGGGCTAAAGATCGCCTCCCCGGAAGAGATCTCATGGCGCAATGGCTGGATAAATGATGGCCAGTTAATTCAACTAGCCACGCCGTTGATGAAGAGTAACTATGGTCAGTACCTGCTGAACTTGGTTGAACAGGGAGGTGCAGGTACGGTTGTGCCGTTGCGGGTGGCGGTCTAACCCCCACTAGAGTTCGCTCAGTATCTCATCCACAAGAGCCACATCCACAGAAAAGCTCGCGTTTTGCGTCAGCGCTTGATTCTCAGCGGTGCCAGACTTAATCGCCGTTTGCAGATTTAGCAGTGCTGAACCGTCTTGTGGCTGTTGCAGTACGGCGTGATAGTGGTGCCCGCAAAGGTTGGCAAGGCCACGGTAGTAGGGGTAGATGTGTGAGCCAAACAATTCGATGACGTGTGTGCCTGGATTGGCAAACAC
Organism: uncultured Granulosicoccaceae bacterium; assembly: GCA_937951695.1. GTDB lineage: Bacteria > Pseudomonadota > Gammaproteobacteria > Granulosicoccales > Granulosicoccaceae > Granulosicoccus. Next base: position 4,649 of record CALFBL010000073.1, read on the forward strand.
CATGTTGGTCAACGCGCTTCCATGGGTTGAAACCAGTACCGAGGTGTTTTCCAACAGCGCCGCTTGCTCACTCACCGAGAAGCCTTCCAGTGTAGTGACCTGAAAGCTGTGATGCTCGAGCAATGACAACAGCGCGTCCTCGTTATGTAGGCTTCGCCGCGCCTCAGGTGGGCGTTGAATGTATAGCTTGATCGGGGTGTTAGACGTGTTAAGCGTATTTGATGAGTTAGAATCGTGCGGTGTTTTAGACAGAGTTGTTGAACTCACTCTATTGTTGGAACCGTAAGTGCGCTTGACCCATGCCGGTACAAAGCGATTCATGGTCATATTGATGCGATGGGTCAGCGGTATATGGATCACATCGTCGCACGTGAAGAAAGGCTGGCGTGCGGTTTCCACAATTCGAGAGGCATCAATACCGAGCCTGTTCAAAGTCTGTATTTGGAACGCACTGCGCGCCTGGCGAACCAAAAAATGATCGATGCTGTCAAGGTTGATGCCCGCCTTGGCGAGGTAGCCCAGCTTCGGCAGAAGGTCCAGCATCCAATGGTAGTAGCATTGCGCGCCGGCGGAGTCACCCAAAATAAGGCTGGTTCCGCATAAGTGTGTGTGAGTTTGCCAGGCGATGTCGCGCTGTCGGGCTGGGTCTACCCGATGTTGGGTAACCACTTTGCCATCGGCTGAACGAATCAAGTGGCGTCCACCGGTTAGATACACCGATGCGTTAGAGACGCGAATCAGCGTGACCGGTTCTGACACCATCGCTGCATCAGAGCTCGACGTGGTTTGCCCGCTCTCTATGCTTTGAGCGGATTGTGCGTTGACTTTTGCGTCGTCTTTTGAGTCGTCTTTTGCGTCGTCTTTTGCGTCGTCTTTTGCGTCGGCTTGTGCGCCGGCTTGTGCGCCGGCTTGTGCATCGGCTTGTGCCGGGGCGGATTTACTTTCAACTGTGGACCATCGCAAATCGGGCGAGCGCAGTGGATACCGTTCTTTGTCGGCCACACTGCTGCTAGTCACCACTGACGGTTGGGGAGTACGAAATTTAAAGTTGAACGCTGCCACGATGACGCAATCGGTTAGTTGAAATTAACCGATTGCCTGAAGTGTTTCACGAAACAATTCTGGGTCGACACGAAACGATTGGGCCCGAGTCTGCTTTTGATGCGCAACCGATGAAAATTGCATAGCCGCATTATGGCTAATCAGTCGCGGATAGTCTTCCACAGCATTTTCAACAAGTGCGTGATATTGATGACCACACACGCTGGCCAATCCGTAGTAGTAGGGGTACACGTGACGTCCAAACAGTTCAACGACAGAACTTCCAGCCGGTGCAAACACCATGTTGGTTAAAGCGCCGCCGTGTGGAGAGATCAACACCTTGGCTTGACTGAACAGGGCCGCCTGTTCTGCCACGCTCAAGCCTTCCATTGCTTGAACGGTGTAGCCAAACTCTTCCAGAATCGGCAATAGTTCCTCCTCATTGGAGACACCCCGGCGCACACCGCTCGGTCGACTGACGTACAATTTCGTGCCGTTGGCGTCCTTAGCAGGCTGCTCAAACTGCTGGTTAAGCCAGTCTGGAACAAAACGGTTCATCTTCATGTTGATGCCATTATCAAGAATAATGTGTACTAGGTTTTCGCATTGAAACAACGGGTTGTCTTTTGTTTCGATTACTTTCGAGAAGTCGATGCCGAGGCGTTCCAGGGTTTCTCGTTGAAACGTATCGTTCACTTCGCGAACCAGAAAATGATCGATGCTAGAGAGCTTCGCGCCCGATTTTTTTAACAAACCAAGCTTTGGTAAAATATCCAGCATCCAGTGATAGTAGCAGTGCGCGCCTTGGGAATACCCCAGCAGCAAGGTGGTGCCCGCCAGCTTGTTACACGGAGTCCAAGGCTTTAGCTTCTCGTTCGCGTTGGCCCCGAATTGAGTGATTGTATGACCTTCTTCACTTTTAACCATGCAATCGGATCCATCGAAAAACAATCGAGCACGCTCGATGTTAAGTAGCGCTGAACGATTAGTCACGATTTTGGTATCGCGATCGGTATTGTCACAGTGTTCTTGAACAGTGTGTGGGGCGTTCAAGTCGTATTCTTCAACGCCCAATAGGGGTGTCCGTTTTAACATCGCTGGTGCGGAAGAAGTTAGTTCCTCCTTCTCCATGCGTTGTTTTTTGTAGCTGTTCAATCGACTGTTACTAAACGTTTGAATACACAGGTCGTCTTTTGGAACCGCTACCATAAACCGCTCGGCAAGTTCACTGATGACGATGTCGGGTTTGATCAAGTCGATGTATTCGTAGTCTATTTTTGAATTCCAGATGAAGTGCAGTTCAGAAACAGTTTCAGCCAGCATACCGGTCATGAGATGGGGGCGATACTCGGAGAATGAATCGCCAAACAGGATGACTTTTTTCTGCGCGACGTGGTCAGAATCGTTTTTGTAAACAACGTGAGAACCCACGTGTAAGCTAGCTTCATTAACCAACTGATTGTTTTCCTTGAAGCGCACCATCGGGTTAGCGTAAACCCGCTTAGCAGACTGGATCAGCTTGTAGAAACGCGCTTTTTCACGAATCGGTGTTTCCAGCTTAGCGCCCAAGTCAAACAATACCTCACCTTCATCGAAGGGAGCCTTGAGTAACTCGGGACGTGAGGCAATACCCATGCGCGCGCACAGTTGCTGGTAGGCGGCGAAACAGCCCCAGAATGACCAGTGCGTATCCGTCTTCCAGTACGGCATCGGGTTTTGCGCTTGATTGGCAAACACCGGCAGCACATTGACAAGGCACGGGACTTCTTTGTGGTGATGGTTCACCAGTGTGTGAATTGGGCTACCGTGGATGTTACTGATCTTGCCCTCGTAATGTTGGTGCAGGACTGTCAACTTTTCTGGCGCTGGCAAAAACAGGTACGGAATGTTCCGATCTTTAAGTTTTTTCTGCCGTTGCTGAAGCAGAGTTATCCATTCTTGTGCCAGTTCAGGAGTGAACGAGGAACGCTTTTGGTACATATTGATGACAGAGTTTGACCCTTTGACCAAAAATAGCCAACCGTCTTTACCGACGTGAACCGGATCATGCTGCAGAGCGTTCAACATCGTATTGCGCCTGTTTGTATTCGAGTCCAGCCTGCTGGCAAAAAATCTTGTAATCGGGGTAGAGCAGTTCGGCCAGTCGATCAAAGTTATCTTTGGAAATCTGATTGATTGCACTGCCGTTGGAGTACTTCTCTTCACCAAACTGTTCGTCGTGGAAATAGTCTTCGTTCAAGAACGTGAACACTTTTTCCATCGTCTTTCTGGGTTGACTGCGCAGTTCGTCGTTGTCCAGTACCAATAACTGCTGTGGTTCAAATTGCTGCCGATAGACGATGTATTTTTGCTGATACAGGCTGAAATTCAATACCTGATTCAGGTAATACGCAGGCCCGGTGTTCTGACGAAACACATCGTCAAGTTTCTGCGAGAAAAATTCATCGATATCCAAGTTCACCAAGGCAGGTGCTTTGGCTATTTTCTGCAAATGAACAAATTGCGAGATGGCGCGTTGAATCGGGTCTCGTGTTATCAGAATGACGCGCGGATCTTTTGTGTAGTGACGAACCAGACGCGGTAGCAGCGCTGTGTTGGTCGCGTCAAAGTAGGTAGGACTGGCATCAATGGTTCGGTATTTCGGGTCAATGTTCTCAAAATGACCAGCGTACCACTCGGGCCCCTTGTGATAGTACAATGAGAAGTAGTGAATTTCTTTTTGACTGCCCGCACAGATGTGAGGGTGTGTACAGATGTAGTCGTGCAGCACTGTCGTGCCACCCTTCATCACCCCGACGATGAAAATATCGGGTAGTGGGGTTTGATTGTCGTTTTCAGATGCCCTTTGCAAAATACAACCTCATATCCGTCGAACAGCTGACCCGCGCCAACCTATGCGAATCTCAGATGCGAGTTACGTGCCACAGGGCCCTACAAGATCGGCCGGTTCCGGCTTTCTCATGTTGTCCTCTTGGGGTAACGTTTTGATGCCAGAATATTGATCAGTACGCGCAGTCGGTGAGCGATGCCTGGTCGGAGAAAACTGCTGCGCCACATCATGGTAGCGAGCGACAATTTCGGTTCTGTAAACGTCAAATACCGCAGAAAGCTCTCAATCGTTGTGCGTTGCTCAACGCTGATCGCGCTAAAACGAGTGTCGGTGAGCAGCGATTTGACGACAATATGACGCGAATCTTCTTTGTATGGTAAGAGCAAATCTCGCCGCATCAATCGTGTAAAGGACCAGCTGTTAAACCAGCGCCGCAACCCAAATGACACGCTGGCGCTCGAATTACTGACGTTAGTGTCATGTATTCGATACTGCACTAACGGTTGATCAATATAGTGCCGTTGACCTAGTAATTCGGCCACCACAGCGAGCCAGTAATCGTGCACGTGCAGGGAAGCGGGGAAGGGCAGTGCTTGGCTTGCCAAGGCGCGGTTCATCAGCACAGTGTTACCCATCACGCCGTTTTGACCCAGCACTAGGCTTAAGGGGTTGTCCGTGTCCGTCTGATACCGCCGCCATCGCATGAAAGAGCCATGCACTTGATGATTATGCGCATTAATCATGCTCAAGTCGCTGTACACCAGTTGCGCTTGCGTCTCGGCGCGGGGCAGCTTTGATGCGTGTTTGGAGTCTGTGTGGGATTCGGCCTGCTCCGCCGCCAGCAGCACCGCCATGCCCGCGGCAACACGTTCTGGTGTCCAAACATCGTCTTGATCGGCCAACGCGATGTAGTCAAAGCCTTCGTCCAGAACACTTTGAATGCCAGTGGCGAAGTTTTGCACCACACCTAATGCGCTGGTGTGTTCAGTGCATTGAAGATTCTGTCCAGCGCCACAAGCCCTGACGCGCGCCACTGTGTTGTCGGTAGAGGCATCATCGAACACACGGACCGCAACGGGGTGGCTTTGCTGGAACAGCGACTGGAGCTGCTGCTCGACCCAGTGAGCGCCATTGTGGGTGCATAGTACGACAGCAACAGTCGGTGGTGGTTTATTCGCTGAGAACGTCATGCGTGTACGTGGCGATGGAGTGGGGTAGCTGCTGCAAGT
>CALFBL010000074.1 GCA_937951695.1 uncultured Granulosicoccaceae bacterium
TGCCTGCCGAACCCCTACTGGCAACCCGACATACGCCACTTGACTGGCCAGGACCTGCCGATTATCGATTACTTAACTTCGCAGCCGCAGGTCAACAATATGTACGACGACATTCACGGCTTTCTCTCCCGTTGGATTCCGTGCTTTAATGCTGAGAATCGAGCCTACCTCACCGTCTCTATCGGGTGCACTGGCGGACGCCACCGATCGGTTTACTTGACTGATAGTCTGGCCAAGTCAATCGCTGAACTACACGATCACGTGTCGGTTCGTCACCGCGAACTCGGCAGCTAAAATACCCTCATGAAGCTGAGCCGGGATATCCACATCATCAACAAGCTGGGTCTGCACGCTCGGGCAGCCTCCAAGTTGGTCAAACTAGCCTCACAATTCAACAGTGAGCTCAACATCGTAAAGGACGGCCACAGTGTAAGCTGCAAGAGCATCATGGGCGTTATGATGTTGGCCGCCGGTAACGGTTCGTGCGTAACCCTGAACGCCGATGGCGAGGACGCAAACGAGGCGATGGCAGCGTTATCAGACTTAATAAACCGGCGTTTCGATGAAGACGAATAACCGTGACGATTTACTATGAGCTTAATGTTTTCCGGAATCGGTGTATCGCAAGGTCTCGCGATCGGCGAGATTCACGTGCTGCGTCGCGACGGATTTGGTGTTGAAGCTCGAACACTGGACAAGCGCGAGATTCCGGACGAAGTACGCCGCCTGAAACGCGCCATAAAAGCCGCACGTACCCAGTTACGCGCCACCCGAGACTCGATACCTAAAGACGCACCCTCGGACGTCAGCGCCTTTATCGATTCTCATTTGCTGATGCTGGACGACAACGCGCTCTCGCAAACCCCGATCGATATCATCAAGTCAGAGTTCGTCAACGCCGAAACCGCACTAAAGCAACAACAACAGGCCTTGGTGTCGGTGTTCGATGCCATGGGCGATGCCTACATCGCCTCGCGTATCGATGACGTTAACCAGGTTATCGCGTTGATGTTGCAAGCGCTGTCGGGGGGCATAGATCCTCTGCTCGACCCAGATGCGTGGAAGGGCCGAATTGTGGTCGCCGACGATTTAACGCCATCGGACACCGTGATCATGCAAAACCACGGCGTCGCAGGCTTTGTGACCGAACAAGGCGGACAACTCTCGCACACCGCCATCCTGGCGCGAAGTCTTGGCATCCCGGCAGTGGTCGGGCTGCAAAACATTCGCAAATACCTGAAGAACGGCGAAACCATTACCTTGGATGGTCAATCTGGGTTGTTGGTGGCCGAACCCACAGACGCTCATTTGCGCGAATCCCGCAACCGGCAGAAAGCGGCGCGAAAAATCGCTCGAGATCTATCCGGTCTCATTGACAGGCCCAGTGTGACACTCGACGGAATAAGCCTGAATCTGTGGGCCAACATCGATGTCGACGATGACGTGAAGTCGTTAAAACGCGTCAACGCTGCAGGTGTCGGGTTGTTTCGCACCGAATTCATGTTCATGAATCGCGAAAATGCCCCCACCGAACAGGAACACTTTAAGGAATACAGCAAAATTCTTCGCGCGCTAAAAGACTCCCCATTAACCATCAGAAGCATAGACTTAGGTGGCGACAAGATGGCTGCCTCATTGCACAATTCAGGGCCAATGGCGCACAACCCAGCGATGGGCCTGCGCGGTATACGCCTAGCCCTGAATGATCTGTCGCTGTTTGTGCCACAGCTTCGCGCCATCCTCAGAGCGTCCGCTAAGGGGCCTGTGCGTTTACTGATTCCAATGCTGACCAATCGAGCCGAAATTCTTCAAGTACGCACGCTCATCAACGACATCAAGTTATCGTTAGACGAAGCTGGTCTAGCGTATGACCCGAATCTGCCTATTGGAGGAATGATCGAAGTTCCAGCTGCTGCGATTGCTGCACCGAGCTTCGCCGCCGATCTCGATTTTCTCTCGATCGGAACAAACGATCTTATTCAATACACACTGGCGATCGATCGTATCGACGAGCAAGTGCATTACCTCTACGATCCCTTGCACCCCGCTGTCTTGCGATTGGTGCAAACGATTATTCAGACCGGACGCGAGGCCGGAATACCGGTTACCTTGTGCGGGGAAATGGCGGGGGACCCGCAATACGTTCGCGTGTTACTCGGGCTGGGTTTAACCGAATTCAGCATGCCGCCAAACTTGTTGTTGGCGGTAAAACAAGTGCTAATCAATTCCAAAGTCAGCCGTTTAAAATCCCAAGTGCAGAAGTTGATACACGCCCCGGACGTCGAGACGCAACAGCAATTGCTCGGTGTTATCAACAAATCGGCTGAGCCTCAGAAGAAACCAGACAGCGGGAAAACGGCTGCGACCACCAAACAAAAGCCCAAGCCAAAAACGTCAAAAACGTCAAAAATGTCAAAAAAGAAAGCCGGTAAGACAGGTAAAACCAGTGGAAAATCTTGACTTAATCTAGGTAATAGAATCGCGTGAGCGCAAGAGCGACATTTGACCCAAAAGAACGAGCAGTCCGATAACCCGATCACGGCCTTAGCGAAATCCATTGCCGAAGGATCCCTGATAGAGGCACGCGGGGTCATGCAAGCCATGCACCCCGCCGAAATCGCCGACACACTAGAAGCCCTGCCGCCAGCGCAACGCACCGTGCTCTGGGATCTGGTCGGCCCGGAGATAGACGGGGATGTGTTGCTCGAGGTGCACGATGAAGTGCGCGACCAGCTGGTTGAAGAAATGGACATCGACGAGCTGCGGGCTGCAACCGAGCAGCTTGACATCGATGACAAGGCCGACTTTGTTCAAGGTCTGCCGGAGAAGCTCACCTACGATGTGCTGGCAGGGATGGACCGGCAAGATCGGGCGCGCCTGGAACAGCTGCTGGAGTATCCAGAGAACAGCGCTGGTGGACTGATGAATCTCGACACTATCACGGTGCGCGAAGATGTGACCCTGCTGGTGGTGCACCGTTACTTGCAGCGGCGTGGGGAAATCCCTGAACACACCGACCGGTTGTGGGTGGTGGATCGCTACGGACACTACCGAGGCGAGCTGTCACTGCGACGCTTACTCACTAACCCACCCGGCACGCTGGTGGTGGATGTGACGCGAACTGATCGGGATCCCATCGAAGTGACGGCCTCAGCCACCGAGGTTGCCAGGCAATTTGAAGATTACGACCTGGTCTCAGCGCCGGTGGTGGACGAGAACAACATTCTGTTAGGCCGGGTCACTGTAGATGATGTAGTTGACGTGATTCGTGATGAGGCCGAGCAGTCGGTCATGAGTATGGCCGGGCTGAATCAAGAGGCGGATACCTTTGCGCCGATTGTCCGCAGTGCGAGGCGACGAGCGGTATGGCTGGGTGTCAACCTACTCACCGCGTTGCTGGCCTCGTGGGTCATCGCACAGTTTGAATCCACGCTGGACCGGGTCGTGACGCTGGCTGTGCTGATGAGCGTTGTGCCCAGTATGGGTGGGATCGCGGGCAGTCAAACCCTGACACTGGTTATTCGTGGTCAGGCGCTCGGCCATTTGAACCGGAGCAATCAGCAAGCCCTGTTGATTCGGGAATTGGGTGTGGGTTTGCTCAACGGCCTCGGTTGGGCAGTGATTGTCTGTGTTTGCGTGACCTTATGGCTCGGCGACCCGAAAATCGGTTTGATACTGGGTTTCGCCCTGATGGTCAATCTGCTGGTCGCGGCTTGGGCCGGGATGATGCTACCGATTGTAATGAAACGTTTGGGTATAGACCCCGCGTTGGCAGGCGGGGTAGCACTGACGACAGTGACCGATGTGGTTGGCCTATTGGCGTTTCTCGGTCTGGCTAGCTGGTTGTTATAGCTTAGAGCGCGGCTCGTCCATCACGGCAACTGCGGGTACGGCTGGTTGGAGAAACAAACGCCACTTTCTGAGTTCGAACTAGAGCAGAGTCTGCACACGCTTGTACTTGCTTCAACAAACGCGTGGAATCAATGCAGAAGCCTTGAAACATAAAACCGGTCTCTTCCCACGGCACATTGAGTTCTGCGACGTACATGCCGAGCTTCAACTCATCGGTTTTTACCCAGCGTTCGTGTTGGATGGGCGTGCTTCTTGCCGCTGCGTTGCGTCCGGCGGCATGGGCAGAGCTCGCTCGTCGAGCCGCTGTCTTTTCGATGATTCTCTTAGCACGTCTCTTTCGTAACAGTGAAAACATCGCTACTAACTCCCGTCGACTTGAACGTCGATCTACTGATGGAGCCGGTCTGTGACCAGCCGATGAGCGAACAGTAAACTGAAGCGGGAGAGATATCCACCGTTTCGTCGGTATTCTGCAGGATCAGCCACAAAAGCGAGGCCAAAACAACGAAAACCGAGATAGCGGTCACGCCAGAGTACCCATTTTTCGCGTTTATCTACCCCGCAAATCCGACAATAACGAGACGATCACATTACAGATGAGCCGCCCCTGTTTTCATCCACTCCAAGGTCGAGACTTATCCACAGTCGGGCTCTATGCCGAATCATTGCAGAACCCCGTTAAATAAGGCTCACAGCAAACTACCCACAACTACTTCCAGGTTATCCACAGGTTATCCCTGAGAATGCATATTAATTTGAGCGAACGAAAGCACTAGATATAGTGGTTAGAAATAACGCAATCGCGAGATGTAGTGGTTTAACCCATTGCGTTCCGCTTTTCACCGCAGTACACTGCGGTCCCGGTCACAATTTTGCGACTTGAGAAAAACCGCCTACACTAAATGTGGTGGTTTGCATCAATGCAGACCACACTATGCAGTGTCCAGAGTCGATGGAGCCGGGTCTAGAAACACGCAATTAATTCATCAGGTGCCGCGCTAACGCGCGCCGCTCACATCTAGGACCGCTAAACCATATGAAGACTGTGGATGTACTGAACCAAACTGACAGCTCCGCACAAACGGGACACTCAGAGCTTGCTGATTTTCCTTTGCAGGAAACCTCTCTGGATATCTGGGACAAGAAATATCGGTTGAAAACCAAAGATGGTGAGCCCGTCGATGAAAACGTTCAGGACACCTTCAATCGGGTTGCCAAAGCTCTGGCCGAGGTCGAGACCGGCCCCAAGCAGGAATTCTGGCAAGAGCGCTTTCTATGGGCTTTGAAGCAAGGCGCCATACCGGCCGGACGCATCACCTCCAACGCCGGTGCGCGGCAACACAAGCCCGCCACCTCTACCATCAATTGCACCGTATCAGGCACCATCAACGACTCCATGGACGATATCCTGGGTAAGGTCCACGAAGCTGGCCTGACACTGAAAGCGGGCTGTGGCATCGGCTACGATTTCTCCACCCTGCGCCCCCGCGGTGCTTATGTTTCCGGCGCTGGAGCCTACACCTCGGGTCCGCTGTCCTTCATGGATATCTTCGACAAGATGTGCTTCACCGTGTCTTCAGCCGGTGGTCGGCGTGGCGCCCAGATGGGCACCTTCGATGTGCGTCATCCCGACGTGTTGGAATTTGTCAAAGCCAAGCGTGAAGACGGACGTTTGCGACAGTTCAATCTGTCACTGCTGATCACAGAAGATTTCATCCAAGCCGTCAAGGCCGATGAACCCTGGCAGTTGGCTTTCCCAATTCGCCAGAGCGAACTCGACAACGGCGATGTCCAGACAGATAACCCGGACGAAGTCGTTTGGCGCGACTGGCCAACACAGCGCGAAGTGGTCGTGAACGAAGAAGGTCTTGTGGCGTGCCGTATCTATAAGACTTTGCCCGCTCGCAGACTGTGGGACCTCATCATGGCCTCCACCTACGATTTTGCAGAACCGGGCTTTATTCTCATCGACAAAGTTAATGAGATGAACAACAACTGGTTTGATGAATCCATTCGTGCCACCAACCCCTGCGGCGAACAGCCTCTGCCCCCGTACGGTGCCTGCCTGTTGGGGTCGATCAATCTCACACGCTTTGTGCTCAATCCGTTCACCGAGAACGCCCGCTTTGACTGGGATCGCTTCCGCGAAACGGTACAAATCTTTACTCGCATGCTCGACAACGTGGTGGAAATCAACGGTCTTCCGCTTGAACACCAGCAACAGGAAATTATGCGCAAACGTCGTCACGGCATGGGCTATCTGGGTCTGGGTTCAACGCTTGCGCTGATGTGCATGAGCTACGGCAGCGACGAGTCTTTAGAGTTTACCGAAACCGTTACCCGCGAACTGGCGATGGCCGGCTGGCGTACAGCGCTTGAACTGTCTCGTGAAAAAGGTCCTGCACCGATCATGAACGAGACCTTCGAAGTCACCGGTGAAATGCTGCGTAAGCGGCCCGAAATGCGTGACGACGGTTTTCAAGTGGGTGACCAGGTTGCAGGTCGTGTACTGCACGCCCGTTACAGCCGCTACATGCAACGCATTGCGGAAATCGACCCCGATCTCGTTAACTCATTGGCTGAATCCGGTGCACGCTTTACCCACCACACCTCCATTGCACCCACCGGCACCATTTCATTATCACTGGCCAACAACGCCAGTAACGGCATCGAGCCCAGTTTTGCCCATCACTATTCGCGCAACGTAATTCGTGAAGGCCGCAAAACCAAGCAAAAAGTCGACGTACGATCGTTTGAGTTACTCGCTTATCAAAAGCTCGTCAACGAACACGCCATGCCGTTTGCCGACAACGGAGAGAACCAGTTGCCCGACTATTTTGTCGCCGCTGAATCGATTTCCCCCAAAGCTCATGTTGCCGTGCAGGCCGCCGCGCAAAAATGGATTGATTCATCCATATCCAAAACCGCGAACGTGCCTACCGACTACAATTTTGCAGACTTCAAAGATATCTATATGATGGCCTACGAACAAGGCTTGAAAGGCTGCACCACCTTCCGCTTTAACCCGGAAAATTTCCAGGGTGTATTGGTGCAGGAAAAGGATCTGGAAAACACCGAGTATCAATTCACACTCGACGATGGCTCAACCGTTACCTTGAAAGGTAACGAGGAGATCGAATACGACGGTGAAACCCACACCGCCGCTAATTTGTACGATGCGTTAAAAGAGGGCTACTACGGCAAGTTCTAACTGAAACCTGTCTTTACGATCTGTCATTACAGCGTTCGCAGTAACAACTGAAAGTGCAAACACCATGAAAATCACCAAAAAAATAGTTGGCTACTCGGTCAATACCCCAGAGCCTACCAGCGTAGATAATCCCGCCTTGTCGCTCAAGGCTGATGTTATCCAGATGCACGAGACGCTCGAGCGTCCCGAAATGCTGGTGGGTTCAACCTACAAGTTGAAAGTGCCCGAGCATGTCTCCCCACATGCCATGTACATCACCATCAACGACATCGTTCTCAACGAAGGCACCGAGCACGAATTACGACGACCCTTCGAAGTCTTCGTCAATTCCAAAAACCTCGATCACCATCAATGGATCGTCGCCCTCACCCGCATCATGTCCGCCGTATTCAGAAAAGGCGGCGACGTCACCTTCCTCGTCGAAGAGCTACGATCGGTATTCGATCCACGCGGCGGCTACTGGAACAATGGCAACTACATGCCATCGATCATTGCCGAAATCGGTGAAATCATTGAACGCCACCTCATCATTATCGGCATGCTTAAAAAGCCCGAACTCGACGAGCATCAGCAGAAACTGATCGATGACAAAAAAGCCGAGCTAAAAGCCGAGTCACAAGCCATAGCAAACAACGCCAACGGCGAAGAAGCCTGGATGGCCACCGCCACAAGTTGCGCCAAATGCAATCAAAAAGCGGTAGTGCTGAGGGACGGTTGTCAGACTTGTATGAATTGTGGCGATTCTAAGTGTGGTTGATTTGATTTTTTATACATTTAGATAGGAAAAAATTACCGGGTAGCCCCGGGCGATTGCTCATTCCGGGGACCGGGTCAGACTGATCACACGCGGATCCCCGACACGATACTCGACAAAGCGCAGTAGCCATCCATGATCTAGAGTGCCCGATTGCCGCTCCTGCGACCCTTCTTTTCCCCTCCGCCCAGCTTTCTTGGCGCAACTCGACGTCGAGAAAAGCTAAATTAACTTTAGAATGTGCCACTAACCAATTGAAATAAGCATGCGGTAGTATTTCTCCAGATTCTACACGTGGAGAAATTCTCGTTCACCGTCATCCGAGCCAACCAAAATTACAAATCCCTCATCCGATGTTGGCGGTTCAAAGAATTTTGTGATCGCATCAAACATCGCGCCTGTATCAGTTGCGCAACTGCCTGAGTAATAAGGTCTCTCATCCACTGTCGTTGATTCACTGTGCTAGCCTGAAAATCCAGAACTACCGAGGTACCGGTTCGAAGTAAATCGAGAAGAAAGGGCGCCATTGCAGACTTCAACTTTCTATTGTCACGACAGATTTAACTCAGTATATGATGGCCTAGCCAGCCAAAAGCATCAATCGCTCAGGCTATTTGCCAAGACAGCAACTGGTCAACGTCAAAATGACTTTCAAGCGTATCCGCTAGTCGATCAATCTCCGCTTCTTTCAGCGCGTTGTAGTCAGGCGCTTGCGTATCGGACGTTAAGCCCGCCCACTGAAGGATACTGCGCTGCGCCTCCGGGCAATCGAGCAACCCGTGTACGTAAGTGCCGCAGATCTGATCGTCAGCAGAGCGCGCACCGTCTTGGTACTGCGTGCCGTGTTCGTCGGTTAGGCTCGCAAATGCACGGTGTTCGCTATTGTGGATGGTCTCACCCATATGAATTTCATACCCGGTTATAGCCGCACCATCAAAGTCGAGGGTGCCCTGCACCGTGTTCAGCGTTTTAGTCGATTTGAGCACCGTGTGCATATCAAACAGTGCCAGTGCGTTGCAACTACCAGGGTCGTCTTCCACACCGTCTGGGTCGGCGATAGTCTTACCCAGCATTTGGTAGCCGCCACACACCCCTAAAACCTTGCCCCCGTAGCGAAGATGTCGAGCGATTGTCGTGTGCCAACCAGACTCTCTCAAGTGCTGCATATCCTGTCGAACCGCCTTGGACCCAGGAATAATAATCAAATCGCACGCCGGAATCTCAGCGCCTGGCCCCACGTAGGTTAGATCCACACTGGGGTGGAGCCTAAGTGTGTCGAAATCTGTGTGATTACTGATTCTGGGCAGCACCAACACGCATACTTTAAGCTCCACATTGTCAATAATCTGAGCTGTGGTTATGGTGTCTTCAGCTTCCAAATGAAACCCTTGTATGTAAGGGATGATGCCCAGTACCGGCTTACCGGTTTTCTCTTCAAGCCAATCAACCCCTGGCATCAACAAGCTCACATCACCTCGGAACCGGTTGATAACAAACCCCAGAATACGGGCTTGCTCTGATTCACTCAAACACGCCAAGGTGCCAATCAAATGCGCGAATGACCCCCCTCGATCGATATCGGTTACCAATACGACCGGGCAATCGATCAATTCGGCAAACCCCATATTCGCAATATCGCCTTCCCGCAGATTCACCTCAGCGGGACTCCCTGCCCCTTCTACCAAAACAAATGGGTACTGCGCTTTCAATATCTCGTAGGACTCCAAAACCGCCGCCATTGCCCGCGGCTTGTGATCGTGATAATCACTGGCTTCAAAGTTTCCAACCGAATGCCCTTGAACGATGACTTGTGCACCCGTATCGCTACTGGGTTTGATAAGAATCGGATTCATGTGAACGGTTGTGGGTACACGACAAGCCTGGGCCTGTACTGCTTGAGCTCGTCCAATTTCACCACCGTCGTCGCTCACCATACTGTTCAACGCCATGTTCTGCGGCTTGAACGGGGCGACAGATATCCCCTTACGGCTTAGTACTCGACCGAGCCCAGCAACCAGTGTGCTTTTTCCAGCGTCTGAGGTGGGGCCCTGAATCATTACCGTAAGTTTGTGCTCGCTCATACGCCCGATTGTAGATTTATTGCTCGCTACTCTGTTACCTATACGCGCACACGACGCGATCAAGACTATTCATTAGCGCGGCTCATCACCCAGACTCATATTGTTACCACCGATCAAAGCGTCGATCTCAAGCATCACATCCTCGGGTAGTGGACCTGTGTGAAGGGCTGCGGCCAACTCCTCTACCTGATGAACCGTACGCGCTCCGGGCACTGGAATATTGGTAACAGAGCGTCCCCATAACCAACCCAAAGCCCCCTGCACTAAGGATCTGCCGCCTACTTGCAACAGCTCCTTAATTGCGCCATCCATCTCCTGAAACACCAAAGCCGCAGAGCTTACCGGCACCTCGTTGGGGTGTAGTAGCATTAGATCGATTGTGTCTCTTTCCAAACGCATCAGGCAGCCTTCTATGGCAGGTATAATAAATTCGGGCTCGTAACTTTCGCCCAATATGATTTTATCAGTTTCGTTAATGTCAAGACCGATCTTGGTAATAACGATCGCTTCCAGATGATGCTTTAACGCCTTTGCCAATAGATATTCAGAATGTCCTGCACCGTTGGCTGCAGCGGTGTCAAATACGGTTACCCCGTTGGCTAACGCTGCGTGAATGGTCCTGATGGATTCGTCATCTCAAGTTTGCCGTCTACGCGGTGAGCCCTAAGATAGACACATGGGCACAGGTGATCAACTCTACGCCTTCGGCTCGTTGGGTACGCGAGAACAAGGGCGAATCTTCTTGGGTTGAAGTTAGTACTCCCAG
Organism: uncultured Granulosicoccaceae bacterium; assembly: GCA_937951695.1. GTDB lineage: Bacteria > Pseudomonadota > Gammaproteobacteria > Granulosicoccales > Granulosicoccaceae > Granulosicoccus. Next base: position 10,665 of record CALFBL010000074.1, read on the forward strand.
AAATGCGTTAGATCTAGCCTTAGCTGGTTCGGCCAGAATTGTCTTACCCACATTCATTGGTTCAGCACAGAAATCGCTTCAACGGATATCAGATTTCATCGATGAGCTCGAACACACACAGTGGCTGGTTATTCATCACGAGGAACGGCATTTGCCCCAGGTGCGCTTTGTCATCGATCGATTGCTTGAATTATTGGCAGAGAAGTAACAGTCGACTATGAGTACCTAGCTGACAGCGTCCATAAACCCGCAACAGAAAGCAATGAACCACCACAAACATTGAATACACGCTGTGTTTTAGACGACGATAAGAGTTGTTGAGCCTTACCCGCAAAGACGGCATAAATTGTTGCATTGAGTGTGGCCAATGCCACAAAAGTCGCTGCAAGAACCCACAATTGGGACGTTACGTCAGAATTACGATTTACAAACTGCGGCAGAAAGGCCACGAAGAAAATAATGCCTTTAGGGTTTAAAGCCGTCACTAGATAGGTGTTTACAAAGAATGCCCAACTGGATGTATCACCTTCAGCCTCATTGAAAGCTGTTGACTTCACGCCCGCCATAAACAACTTCACCCCCAGGAATATCAGGTACAGGCCTCCCACCCATTTCACAACTTGAAACCAAAAAGCCGATTCCGCCAGTATGGCACCTAAACCCAGCAAAGACAGCGCAAGCGCGGTAGAGTCACCCAGTGCAACCGCCAAAATTAATGGAATCTTGGCTTTGTATCCATGAGACATGGAATAGCTAATCACGGTAAGAATTGTAGGCCCGGGTATCAACAGCAAGAGCGTTGATGCCACGACAAAGGCAATCCACTGTTCGATGTTCATACTTACACTCGCAGCATACCTTTAGCGGTATTTAAAGAATCACATCGCCTTCGAGCGCTTTACCCCAAACCAGTAGCTTATAGCTGCGAAGCTCTGGTGCGTAGTAGGGATAATTTTTTATGAGCTCCTCTGCTCGCTCAAACGACTCAACCTCCATCACCCAAAGCCCGCCCACAAACTGCC
>CALFBL010000075.1 GCA_937951695.1 uncultured Granulosicoccaceae bacterium
ACGCTCCACTGGCAACATAGCAGACGATGAACTGGAAGAACTGACCATGGGCGCCCAAGGCGTAATCGAGACGCGTATATTACATGGCTTGCCCGTCCGCTGGAGCTGCATTGGACACGATCAAAATCCGGGGTGCTAGAACGCACAACCTTAAAAACGTCGATGTGGATCTTCCACGCGACAAGCTGATCGTTATCACCGGCCTGTCGGGTTCGGGTAAGTCGTCCTTAGCGTTCGATACGCTGTTTGCCGAAGGCCAGCGTCGATATGTGGAATCGTTGTCGGCCTACGCACGACAGTTTTTATCGGTCATGGACAAACCCGATGTGGATTTGATCGACGGGCTATCGCCTGCGATATCCATTGAACAAAAATCCACCTCACACAACCCACGATCCACCGTCGGCACCATCACCGAAATTCACGATTACCTACGACTGCTCTTTGCCCGTACCGGCACACCGAAGTGTCCAACACACGACGAACCACTCGAGGCGCAAACCGTCAGCCAGATTGTGGACACCATACTTGCTCAGCCCAAAGGTGAGAGCTACACGTTGCTGGCTCCTGTAGTGCAAGGCAAGAGCGGAGATCATACCAAGATGATTGAACAAATCCGGGCACAGGGGTATCTGCGTATCCGGCTGAACGGGGAGATTGTTGAGCTCGATTCGGAGATCAAACTCAACGCCCGTAAAAAACACCGCATCGATGTGGTCATCGATCGATTTAAAATTCGTCCGGATCTTGCTCTGAGATTGGCTGAATCTGTGGAAACCACGCTGGCCATGGCTGACGGCATTGCGGTACTGGCGTCGCTTAACGGCACGGCTGAAGATGTGGTTTTCTCCAGTCAATACGCCTGTCGATTTTGCGGATATTCTGTGCCTACACTCGAGCCTCGATCGTTTTCGTTTAACAGCCCACACGGCGCCTGTGGCGATTGTGAAGGTCTTGGAGTCAGGCAGTTTTTTGATCCGGCGCGCATTGTTGCAAGCCCTGAATTGAGTGTTGCCGATGGCGCGATACGCAGTTGGGATAAGAAGAACCCGTTCTTTTTCCAGATGATGAAATCGATCAGCAAACACTATCAGATGGACCTAAACAAACCCTTTAACGAACTGAGCAAAACACACCAGGACATTTTGCTATACGGCAGTGGCGACGAAGAGATCACGTTCACCTACAAGAGTGATCGCGATAAAAACACCCGCAAGCGTGTGCACCCGTTTGAAGGAGTTATACCTAACCTCGACCGGCGTTATAAAGACACCGAATCCAATGCTGTACGCGAAGAGCTTTCGAAACTATTAGCGCAACGGCGGTGCACCACCTGCGAGGGCGTGCGTTTGAATGAAGCCGCACGGCATGTTTTTCTTGATGGCAAAACTCTGCCCGTCATCGCTGCCTGCTCTATCGCAGAAGCACGCACTTTGATATGCGATTTAAAGCTTACAGGGCAGCGTAAAGAAATTGCGGACAAGGTGGTTACAGAGATTCTGCAGCGACTGGATTTTCTGATCAATGTCGGGCTCGATTATCTGTCTCTGGACAGAGGAGCCGAAACCTTGTCAGGCGGTGAGGCGCAACGCATTCGATTAGCGAGTCAGATTGGTGCTGGACTGATGGGGGTGATGTACGTGCTGGATGAGCCGTCCATTGGCTTGCATCAGCGTGACAACGATAAACTGCTCGGGACCTTGCGCTATCTGCGAGATTTAGGCAATACCGTCATCGTGGTAGAACACGATGAAGAGGCCATTAGAACAGCCGATTACGTGATTGATATTGGCCCTGGCGCTGGCCGTCACGGCGGGCAGATTGTTGCGTCCGGGACGCCAGCTGCAGTGATAAAAAACAAAGCTTCAATAACCGGACAATACCTGTCGGGGAAACAATCCATTGTTATCCCAAAGCGTGCTGTAGCTGGCAAGCAGTGGATCAGCATCGCCAAAGCACAAGGCAACAATCTGCGTTCAGTGAACGCGAAAATACCGGTTGGCCTGTTTACCTGCATCACGGGTGTGTCAGGCTCAGGCAAATCGACCCTAATCAACGACACCCTCTATCGCTACGCAGCGAATACCATCAATAAGGCGCATCATAAAGTCGCACCAGTGCAGTGCATCAGTGGCTTGACAGTGTTCGATAAAATTGTCGACATCGATCAAAGCGCGATTGGAAGAACCCCGCGCAGCAATCCTGCCACCTACTCCGGGTTGTTCACAGGGATTCGCGATCTGTTTGCTGGAACTCGTGAAGCGCGTTCCCGCGGATACCAAAGCGGGCGCTTCAGCTTTAACGTCAAGGGCGGTCGCTGTGAGGCGTGTTCAGGCGATGGCTTGATCAAAGTTGAAATGCATTTTCTGCCGGATGTGTACGTGCCCTGTGATGTGTGCGATGCAAAGCGCTACAATCGCGAAACGCTAGAAATACGCTACAAGGGAAAGAGTATTCACGACATTCTGTCGATGACCGTAGAAGACGCTTGCGAATTTTTCGCCGCCGTCCCTGCCCTGTATCGCAAGCTCACTACCTTGATGGACGTTGGGCTGTCGTACATCACACTTGGGCAAAACGCCACAACCCTGTCCGGCGGCGAGGCGCAGCGCATCAAACTCGCGCGAGAACTCTCCAAGCGTGATACGGGAAACACGCTTTACATTCTCGATGAACCCACGACCGGCCTACACTTTGCAGACGTAAAGGCACTATTGAGTGTGCTGGTGCGACTGCGCGAAGCAGGCAATACGATTATTGTTATTGAGCACAATTTGGATGTGATCAGGTGCGCTGACTGGATAGTGGACATGGGACCCGAAGGCGGGTCTGGCGGTGGAACGGTGGTGGCCAGCGGAACCCCGGAGGACATTGCCGCCTGCGAGGAATCACACACCGGTTATTATCTGCAAAGAATGCTGCCAAACTGAAACGGCGAGCTAATGACCGTAACGGCATTGATTCTTGTCAGTCTGAATTCGTCGACATACCCCTAATGTTTAGCTGCCGCGCCACGTGAACACACTCGGTTCGAGTTTGTACGTTCAATTCCCGGAACAACCCGGCGATATGAAACTTAACCGTTGACTGGGTGATGCCCAATATACGTGCGATCTGTTTATTGGTTTTACCCCTTTCGATCAAATCGAGAATGTCGAGCTGACGCGCCGACACAATCGGAGCATTATCTGCTCCAGGATGTGCGTCTGCGCGTCGAGCATAGGTGCCACTGCTCAGGTTCTGGGAATCCTTGGGAACGCAGACCCCCCCTCGCAGCACTTTTTCGACGCAACTGAGCATGGTTTCGGGCGCTATACTTTTCGTAAAGTATCCGCGTGCGCCGGCTGCCATCGCACGCTCGATCTCACGCTCGACCTCACGCGCGTGCTCAGTCGCCGACACAATCATCACCGGGACCAAAATATGGCGCGATCTCAGCGCCAGCAATAAATCGATGCCACTGACCCGAGGCATTTCAATATCTGCGAGCACCAAATCGAAGTCGTGATTTCGCTCAAGCTCGCTCAAAGCTTGCACACCGTTGTAAAGTTCTTTGACTTCTACTGGTTGCGGCAACAGACGCAACACCGAGGCCATCCCAGCAGCGAACAAACGGTGCTTGTCCACTACCAAGATTTTTATTGCTTTTTTCAATGCCTCTTCCGCGTGAAGCTTTAACCTACCAGATTAGCAATTCATAGATAAACAAAGCTACTGTACTTGTGGCCAACGAAGTTGTAGTTAGCCTTCGCCTTTATCTTAAGTCCTCAAAATTATGCCGCCTACAGTAGTAAATTTTTCTGCTTAATTATGGGTAGAACAGCGCTGAATTACACTCAAAGATACGCCACTAGACGATACCCGCCGTATCGTTTCCAGCAGCCCGGCTAAGCAAATCCTGCACGGCTTCTGGCACCGGTTTACCCTCGTGCAGTACGCGATAAATCTGTTCGACGATGGGCATCGAAACCTCTAGCTCCAAGGCTTTTTCAAACACAGCTCGCGCAGCCGGCACGCCCTCGACCACTTGCTGAATGTCGATTGAAGCTTGCTCAACACTTACCCCGGAAGCTAGCGCGATGCCCATGCGGCGATTTCTGGACAGGTTATCGGTGCAGGTCAAAACCAGATCTCCCATACCCGCTAGTCCCATGAATGTGTCCTGATTGGCTCCCATCGCGATACCCAGCCGCGATAGCTCGCGCAGACCGCGATTGATCAGTGCGACCCTCGCATTGGCGCCGAACCCGAGACCATCCGACATCCCTGCACCGATCGCCAACACGTTCTTCACTGCCCCTCCTACTTCCACGCCAATCACATCATCCGACGAATAGGCCATAAATCGCGGCGTTCGCAAGGTGTCACACAGTGTGCGCCCAAACGTCGGATTGGACGCCGCCACCGTAATCGCAGTCGGTAAACCGAGCCCCACTTCTTTGGCGAATGTGGGTCCTGATAACACCGCGTAGTTGCGATGTTCCGGCACCACGGCCTTCAACACCTGATGCGGTAGCAGCCCACTGGACAACTCAAGTCCTTTGGTAGCCCAGCACAGACCCAAGGTCTCGACATCCGCCGGTGCATCGTTTTTCAATCGCTGCACGATCGGCCTGAATCCATGGCTTGGCACTGAGACCAAGACGATGCCCGCGCCGGCTAAACATCGTGCCCAGTCGGGTTCTGCAGACAAGCTGGGAGGAAACGCTGCGTCTGGCAGGTATAATCGGTTGACTCGTGTGGATTGCATATCAGACAACGCCACATGGTCTCGCCCCCACAACGACACTTGCGATCCGGCCCTCGCCAGCTGCACCGCCAGCGCGGTTCCCCAAGAGCCTGCCCCCAATACCGAAATTTTTGGGTTGCTCACTTGACTCGTTTGGCTCATGCCCATTCACCTTGCATACTGACCTTGACTGCGGGTATCGTTTTTCTTGTTTACGGGCTTATCCAGCTCGCCCGGTTTGAACCGACCATTGTCTCGCGTAGTGGCCTGCTGCCGTGACCAGCTCAGTATGGTTACCTTGCTCAACCACCTCGCCTTCGCGCAACACCACGATTTTGTCGGCTTGCACAATGGTGGACAACCGATGCGCCACCACTAGGACGGTACATGTCTGCGAGATCATCGCGAGCGATTTTTGAATCGCAGCCTCGGTCTCATTATCGACCGCACTCGTGGCCTCATCGAGTAGCAGGATCGCGGGGCGTTTTAATATCGCCCGCGCTAACGACAGGCGCTGACGTTGACCACCCGAGAGTTTTACCCCCCGCTCTCCCACCCGTGTGTCATAACCTTGGGCTAATTGCTCGATGAACCCGTCAGCTTCTGCAGCTTTGGCCGCAGCCACGACCGCCCCAAACGACGCACCGGGGTTGGCGTAGGCAATGTTATCGCGAACCGAACCGTCGAATAGAAACACATCCTGACTGACCAGGCCGATGCTCTGCCTTAACTCGGCAAGTGACAGCTCATCGATGTTGACCCCGTCGATGGTTATCTGACCCTGATTTACCGGGTAGAAGCGCAGCAACAGTTTGAGTAACGTGGATTTACCGGATCCCGTCGCGCCCACTATGGCGACCGTGTGACCGGCGGGGACGTCCAGCGATACACCGGCAACACCGCAGTTGGAATTTTGGTAAGAAAACGATACCTGTTGAAACTGAACAGCACCCTGTACGGGTAGCGGTAATTGAAGCTGCCCCGTATCAGATACTTCAGTCGCGGTGCCTATTAGGCGAAGGATCCGCCGGGTACTGGCCATGGCACGCTCGTACAAATCCACAGTCTGCGCCAATCGAGTCAGCGGCCAAAGTAGGCGCTGCGTTAAAAACACCAACATGCCGTAAACACCCGCGTTCAATGTACCGTCGAGTACCTGTAACCCGCCGATGACGAAGGTGGCCAGAAATCCGGCTAACACCGCCATCCGAATCAAGGGTACAAATGCAGAACTGATTCGTATCGCTGCACGGTTTGCCGACACATAGCGATCACTGTCCGCGCGTAAGGTCGCGGCTTCTCGTGCTTCAGCGGTAAAGGACTTTATGGTGGCAATGCCACTGATATTATTAGAGAGCCGCCGCGCTAATTTACCGACCCGCTCACGCACTTCTGCGTACAGCGGCGTTGCGCGTCGCATGAAAAAGAACGCGCCCCAGATGATCACAGGAATCGGCAAAATCGCCAGAACGGCAATGTCGGGTGCGACGTAGAAGAACACCGCCCCCACCAAGACAACAGCAACGAACACTTGCAACAAGTCATTCGCCCCACCATCCAGGAAGCGTTCCAGCTGATTCACGTCATCGTTCAGAATCGATACCAGCTCTCCTGAACTGCGCGATTCGAAGAAACCCATGTCCTGACTTTGCAACGACTCGTAAGCATCCTGGCGTAAGTCAGCTTGCAGATCCTGAGCAAGGTTTCGCCACAGAATTAAATACAGAAATTCAAACCCCGATTCAAACACCCAGATCAACAAGGTGACAAAAGCAAGCGCCAGAATTTGACTTTGGGGTGTTTCAAAACCCAGCGAGGCGACGAAACTGGTCTCTTGATTGATCACCACATCCAAAGCTACCCCGATGAGGATCTCGGGCATAACATCAAAAAAGGTGTTCAAAAAGGAGCACAGTGCCGCGAGCAAAATTCGCACTCGATACCCAGTCGCGTAGCGCAGCAACGACAGCAAGGCTTGGAAACTGGAACCCGCCTCAGGCACAGTCGATGCGTTGCGAGTCTGGGCAGTGGGCATTGCTTTTACCGGTTGCTGGTCTACAAAGCTGATAGACAAAAAAACGCCCAGACCGCGTTCAAGAGTCTGGGCGTCGATGAATCACGAACCATTCATCACCGGTTCAAGCGTCAGTAACTACCGGACAACTTAAACTTCCTCTGGTCGGTCGACAAACTCGATGATGGCCATGGGGGCGTTATCCCCTGGTCGGTTGCCGATTTTAAGAATACGTGTGTAACCACCCGGACGCGACGAGTAACGTGGCCCAAGATCTGTGAACAGTTTGCCAACCCCGGCTTTATCGCGTAACCGATCGAACGCCAAACGACGCTTTGACACGCTGTCTTCCTTGCTCAAAGTAACCAACGGCTCGACTACGCGACGCAGCTCTTTGGCTTTGGGCAATGTGGTCTTGATCGCCTCGTGCTCTATCAGCGAGGCGGCCATGTTGCGGAACATAGCATGCCGGTGGCTGCTGTTGCGGTTCAGTTGTCGTCCGCTTTTACGGTGTCTCATGGTCTTTGTGCCTAGTGTTTCTTAATGATTACTTGCCGAGCTCGCGCTGCTTTTGCAGCTCAGGTGGTGGCCAGTTTTCCAAACGCATGCCCAGAGACAACGCCTGCTGTGCCAATACGTCCTTGATTTCCGTGAGCGACTTTTTACCCAAGTTTGGGGTTTTCAGAAGCTCTACCTCAGTGCGCTGGATCAGGTCACCGATGTAATAGATATTTTCCGCTTTCAGACAATTCGCTGAACGCACGGTCAATTCCAGATCGTCCACCGGACGCAGCAAGATAGGATCGATATCAGATGCCTGCTCCTCTTCCTGCTGCTGAGTCTCAGCCTTCAGATCGACGAACACAGACAGTTGTTCCTGCAAAATAGTAGCGGCCTTTCGAATCGCTTCCTCAGGATCTATCGTGCCGTTAGTTTCCAGATCGACGACCAGTTTGTCCAAATCGGTGCGCTGCTCTACGCGTGCGGATTCGACGTTATACGCAACCTTGTGAACTGGGCTGAATGAAGCATCAATTTGCAAAGATCCAATAGGACGACTCTCACCTTCGTCAAGCTTACGCAATGAGCTCGGTTCGTAACCACGACCTACCCGGGTGCGAAGCGTCATGTTCAGATCGATTTTACCGGTCAGGGTGCAGATCACGTGATCCGGGTTCACCACCTCGATGTCGTGATCGAGCGTGATATCCCCTGCCCTCACAACGCAAGGCCCGTGCTTGATCAGCTTCAGCGTAGCCTCTTCTTTCGCGTGCATCACCAGCGACACACCTTTAAGATTTAGCAAGATGTCCAAAACATCTTCCTGCACGCCTTCAATTGTGCTGTACTCGTGCAATACACCTTCGATTTCCGCCTCGTAGATGGCCGCGCCCGGCATGGAGGACAAAAGAATGCGTCGTAATGCGTTACCCAACGTGTGGCCAAAACCGCGTTCGAGAGGCTCGAGCGTGACTTTCGCGTGGTTAGCGCTGGTTGCTGAAACATCTACAATGCGTGGCTTCAGAAATTCGGTTTGCATGGTATTCAACCTATTGATACCCCTGAAATACAAAGATCAGCACACCATTGTGATGAGCTGACGTCGCGCCTAAGCGCGCAAGACAGGTCCAATCGGCATCGATCAGGCCATATCCAGATAAGCGAAGTCTGTTACTTCGAGTAAAGTTCTACAACCAAAGACTCATTAATCTCTGCGGGCAGATCCGAACGATCAGGATGGGCTTTGAACACGCCTTCCATTTTCTTCGCGTCGACTTCAATCCAGCTTGGAATTCCGCGCCCCTCTGCAAGTTGTATCGCGTCGGCAATGCGCGCTTGCTTGCGCGCCTTCTCACGGACCGAGACGGTCTGATTCGGCTGGATCTGGTAGGAGGCAACGTTTACCACGACACCGTCTACCATGATGGACTTGTGCGAAACCAACTGACGAGCCTCAGCACGAGTCGAACCAAATCCCATTCGGTAGACCACGTTGTCCAGCCGGGATTCCAACAGATTCAGCAAGTTCTCACCGGTGCTGCCTTTTCGTCCCGCCGCGGCTTTGTAGTAGTTGCGAAACTGCTTCTCCAGAACGCCGTACATCCTGCGCAGCTTCTGTTTTTCACGTAACTGCACCGCGTAATCGGTCGGACGACCGCGCTTGGCGCCCTGCATGCCTGGAGGGGTTTCCAGATTGCACTTGGATTCCAGCGGGCGTAAACCCGACTTCAGATACAGGTCGGTGCCTTCGCGACGACTCAGTTTGCAGGTTGGTCCGGTATATCGAGCCATTAGTTCTTCTCTCCCACGAAATCTTTAGACACGACGTTTTTTAGGCGGACGACAACCGTTGTGCGGTATCGGCGTTACATCAATGATGCTGCTGATTTTAAAGCCCACATTGTTCAATGAACGGACCGCTGAGTCACGACCAGGCCCTGGACCCTTCACGTGAACGTCGATGTTTTTCAAACCGTATTCTTTGGCGGCTTCACCGGCGCGCTCTGCAGCCACCTGAGCGGCAAACGGTGTGCTCTTGCGCGATCCGCGAAAACCTGATCCGCCTGCTGTTGCCCACGACAAGGCATTGCCCTGCCGATCGGTGATCATCACAATCGTGTTGTTAAACGATGCGTGAATGTGCGCAATACCGTCGGT
>CALFBL010000076.1 GCA_937951695.1 uncultured Granulosicoccaceae bacterium
GTCGTAATCGAGGAGGCGACTCAGCTGATGAACCGGTCGACCCGAGATGGGGTAAGGTCGAACCTGCACTATCGAGACGAAGGCGTTCTAATTCACCTCTCGAACCAAGGAGAGTTCGGATGGCACGGTGTGGAAGATTAACGTGTGACCCTAGGAGGGCTCATGGAATCTGTGGGTAGCAAGTTTACTCCGCATAACTGGCGGTGCGTTCGTTGGCTGGTACATTCAACGCAGCAGAAAATCACGACGCGGACATTTCCAACGCATCGATTTCATCTGGCGGAATCTCGTCTGGGTGAACTGGACGCATTAGGTGACGTGTTGTCATTTTACCTACCCGGTATCGGTTCCGATTTATCACCGACAACCCATGCCCTGACGCAGCGGAGCGTTATTACATTTTGCGAGATCAAGACGACACTCTATGCAGAATTTTACCGATGTCGATAATGACGGCTCCACGATCAACTGACGACACTATTACAATCGGTACGACAAAGCCTCAGCGATGTGTTCTGATTGAACTTTCCGGTGGCCTTCGAGATCGGCAATGGTGCGGGCGACCCGCATGCTCCGATGCACAGCACGATGCGACAGGGCCATCCGTTCGCTGGCCTCAACCAGCAGTTGCAGGGAATCGTTGTCTAGTAGGCATAGTGTAGACAGAGACTTATTGGGTATGTGTTGATTCGAACACTGTTGTCGTTGCTCCTGAATCGTGCGACACGCAATAACCCGCCGACGGATGGGCTCACTGGCTTCCGTGTCTTCTTCAAACAGCAGTTGATCGCAGGAAGAACGCTGCACTCGGACCTGCAGATCAATCCTGTCTAACATAGGGCCAGACAACCGAGCCCGGTACTGCTGGAGTTGGTTATCGGTACACCCACACGCACGCTCATCGTCACCAAAATAGCCACAGGCGCATGGATTGGTAGCGCCGATCAACTGAAAACGTGCAGGGTAGATGGCTCGATGCGCCGCTCGAGACACATGCACCCGTCCAAGCTCCAGTGGCTCTCGCAGGGCGTCCAGCACCACGCGAGCGAATTCCGCCATTTCATCGAGGAATAAAACGCCGTTGTGGGCCAAGGATATCTCACCGGGCAAGGCTCTGTGGCCACCACCAATCAAAGCTACCGCTGAGCTTGAGTGATGCGGCGCCCGATAGGGACGCATGCCAAAACGCGCCACATCAAATTCTCCGTGCCGAATGGAAGCGATGGACGCCGACTCGAGTGATTCCTGCTCAGTCATCGGCGGCAAGAGACTGGCGAAACGCTCCGCGAGCATCGATTTTCCGGTGCCTGGTGGGCCGATCAACAACACATTGTGTTCCCCTGCAGCCGCAATCTCCAGTGCACGGCGTGCCACAGGTTGTCCTTTTACATCCGAGAAATCAATAGCTGGGTCCACCCCCATCGATGACCGGGCGATCGCTGCCGCGTCAACTGCTTTTGGCTTCTTTTTAGCCGACCAATGTTTCGCCCATCGAACCTCATTCGCCGCTATGCAATGGCCATACAGCTTACTCGGCGTTACCCTTTGAACCAGACCCGATACCACATCAGCCAGCGCGGCAACACTCACCACCGAGGTATGCCGGCTACGCAGCGCTTCGTTCACATTGTCATCAGGGCACATTAAAACCGTGTTCTTATGACGAAGCGCTAAAGCTGCGGGTAACACGCCACTCACACCGCGAATTTCTCCGTTCAACCCAAGCTCACCAATCACACAATAATTGTCCAAACTGCCCGCGGGTAAATACCCACGTGCGAGCATGATTCCAAGAGCTATGGGTAGGTCAAAGCGCCCACCGTGTTTGGGAAGATCTGCCGGCGCAAGGTTAATCGTGACGCGCGAGGAGGGAAAATCAAAGCCCACGTTTTGAATGGCGGCACGTACCCGGTCTTTACTTTCTCGTACCGCCGATTGCGGCAAGCCGACAAGACTGACACTGGGTAAGCCGCCAGAGGTATGAACTTCAACAGTGACAGGAACGGCGTCGATACCAACAAGAGTGCACGACTGTACGGTAGCGTAGGACACGGTGAACTTCCTTGTTCATCCAGATAAATGCTGAAACTTACATTACACCATCGATTTTGACAACCGAGTGACTAGCAGAGTCAGCCGCGGCCCGACTCTGCCCCTTCAAGATCTGCAAGGCGTTTCTCCAACGCCTCGAGTTTTTCACGCGTGCGTTCCAGCACTTTCATCTGCACATCAAATTCTTCCCGCGTCACCAGATCGAGTCGATCCAGCCCGCTTTGAACCACCGCTTTGGCGTTGCGCTCAAAATCGTCCTTTAGACTAGCAGCACCCGGTGGCAATAACTTACTCAAGGATTGAGAGATCTCGTCAAATACGCGCGCGTCGATCATAGTTGGCCCATTATAAAATTTAACACTACGATTACTTCATTATACGCTTGAATAGCGCGACAGGTTTTGCGATGAATCACAGCCTAGACAAGATCAGACGACTCCTACACTGAGGTGGGAGAGGTTCCTACCTTATCCGAGAGCTCTTGTAGCAGTGACAACCGGCACGTTAAGCGGTAGAGTTTGCGGTACTACCGCGTAAGGAAAAGTTCACTATGCTATCGGGAGTGTGCATCGGAACCAACAACCTGGCTACGGCCAGCAAATTCTATGACAGTGTTTTAGCCACCATTGGTATGCGTTGCGTGTTTTCAGAATCACACGAGCGAGGATATGCCAGTGCCGACGGTAGAATCACCGTGTTTCTGGTAGTGCCCTACGACGGCAAACGAGCAACGGCGGGCAACGGCACTCAATTCATGTTTCACGCTCCGGACAGAAAAGCCGTGCATGCGTTTCACTCCGCAGCGCTTGACGCTGGCGGATCCGATGAAGGTAAGCCTGGGCCGCGCAATTATCACCCCGATTACTACGGCGCTTATGTACGTGATATCGACAGCAACAAATTAAATGTAGCAGTCAGTCTTGTAGACAAGCTTGACTAATTGCAGAAGACGGTAGGTTTCAGTATTTCGTCAGGCAGCACTGAACAACGTGCTAACGACCACATTGGATGTACCAGATATTCTCGCAAACCGCGAGTGCATTGGCATCGCGCTTAAGCAGCCTGCGAGAGACGTTTTCTAAGGGTTATGGCTGAGCGTATTCGCCAGTCTCACAAACAAACTCATACACTCAAGCCAACAGCAAACTCTAAAACCAAACAAGCCCGTCAACCAAAACCTCGTTGACGGGCTAATTTTACCCAACAGCAAACCTTGCGGAGGTTAGTTGCTGTTTGTCGTTACTTCAATTGGCGTTGATGGCCCAGACTCCGCACCCTGACTATTGATCGCACGAACGGTGTACACAAAGGTTGTACCGGGAGTCAGTCCTTCTTCAAAAAAGCTCGTGCCCTGCACCGTACCAACGATTTCACCATCACGTAATACGACATAAGCAACCACTGATGAATCGGCAGAGCGATCAAAGAAAACTTCCAGAGCCGTAGACGAATACACAGTAGCAATTACGCCAGTCGGAGCCGCAGGAGCGCTTGGTGGGGCACCCGTATCGGGTGCATCAGTAGACACGTCACCGAGCTGATTAGCCAGCTGTCCACGGATCGCACCCGGCGGGAACTCAGGGTTATGGACGTTGATGTAGAACTGTGCGGGATTGTCCAAAATACGTTGAACGATGCCTGCTTCTCCTGTCGGAAATACGCCTTCCTCACCTTCAGTGAGGCAATCCGCAGCGTTACCATCTTCAGGCCCAGCCAGCACAGCGACGATGGGTCCGTTGCTGTCTCTTGGTGCTTCGTGAATGTGCGCCGCCATGCCTTCGGTGACTGGCACAAGCTGGATATCTTCTACCGTCAGAACGTAACACAACGTCGTGGTATCGCCATCGATACCGAATACATAGGCTTCACCGGTGCCATCCGGATCACCGACCAGGCGTGCAAGCGGATCAGCACCCACTTCTTCACGACCATCCAGGGTAGCTTCAAGTACAGTGTTCAAGTGACCGGCATGGGCAACAGTGCCAACCGACACGGCGGCCAGGATTCCCAGCTGGGTTAAAGTTTTTCTCATTTGGATCTCCATCCGTAAAAACAATTGAGGGTTAATTTTGAATGCGGTACGAACCTGCCCGCTCATTATTTTTTAGAACAGAGCTCTCACCGCGATTACATCATACAGATGCGGATCACGCAGGGGATGCGAATCAACCGAATTTTAACGACATTTGAGAAAACTCAGAAGACATGAATTGACCAAAGCAATACCAACAAATTGATAGCTACCATTAAGTCCAATCAAACGATGGATTTATTGAGTTCAGGACCGATTCCAGCGACCCACCGTAACGTGCTGTTCGGTGTCGATATCGATCTGGTTCTTAAAGTTCGCCGAGGGCTTATCACAGCGCTGCCCGTCGTACCCCACTGCCTTCAGTATTTCCAATAGCCCGACTGTGCTCGAATGCTGCTCGATGTAGTCAACGTCCCACCAAACCAGTTCAGCATCGATGAGCGTGGCATATTCTTCTACCGTTTGCTGATCGGCGAAGACGATCTTGTTGACGGTTTTCGCACAACGAACGATGAAATCAGTATTTGCCTCGGGCGCAAGGTCGGCTTCAGAAAAGATGTCTTCAGGTTGTCTAGCAGCAATATTCACTTTTTTATACCGATCGATATCTAAAAGAAGTTTTACATCGAGAATGACCAGAGTCTCATTCCAGCCGAATGCCGCCGTTCGAGGCAACTCCCCTTTCTGCACATCGTTATCAAGAAACTCAAAGTGAATGCGTCTTCCTTTTAAATTCACCCACGATAAAAACAGCGATGGCATGCCCGTGAAGGCCTCTACATTGTGGTGCAGCAAATCATCGACGGCCTTGTAACGCCCCGTCGTACTGCCGCGTTCAAACGCCCTTAAAACTGTCTCTGCCGGGTGTGTCACCATAAAAAACAGATAGATCTGATCACCAAATCGCGACAACAATTTACTGTCTGCAGGCCGGTCAACCATAAAACTGTCAAACCGGAAACGATCAATGAGTAAATGTGGCATGGCACCGCTGGATGCCTTGCCAGCCATATAGCGATCCAGCTTCTTATCGATGATCTCCAGTTCCCATCCAGTGAGCATCGCACCGTACTTGTGGTCTTCGTTTAACGATTCGTAGTCGAGTAGATATTTGCGCCAATAGTCGGGACTGATCAGTGCAAAATCGTCCCAGGCAATACCCAGTTTTTCTGACAACCGTCGTTGTTGCGGGCGTATCGTGCTCTTCCCTGCCGCCGAGGCGCCTTTTACATTCATGATGACAGGCTTTGTTTGGCTCGGAAGCTTCCGATATCCTTCGGCCTCAACCGCTTGCATCCAAAGTGCATCGATAGACTGATCAAGAACTTCAAAGCCGTATGCGTTACACACTTGGTTGGTAACTATTCGTGCCACCAGCGAAAGATCTGGCAACATACGACCGCGATGCCCCGTAATCTTACTCACCGTTCTAATCAATACCGTTAGGCAAGCCTGTTGCAAGGCATCCTCGGCACTGGACAGGAGCTGGTTCCAGTACTCAACAGCCCGTGTTTCTGGTGGACTAGTTGGCGCGGTTTGCTTAGCTTTTGGTGCTTGACCGAACCATCGTTGCAACAATGAAAATGGCTGGTCTTTCTCAGCGTTGCCCTCTCTTTGGTCAGCTGGCGAGGGATCAAAGTGCATTGATAGCTGTTCATTGACATACGCCTGAACTTTCATCCGTTCGTTGTCAAATTCCGCCGTGATTCGATCCATATGCGCAAGCATATAACTCACACGAATTTTCTCGACCATGCCACGCAAATTGATACCCAGCTCTTCGTAACTGGGACCATCTTGAACAGAGAGTTCGGCGGTCACTCGCACTAAAAGCGCATGTGTGAGCAGTCGGTCGGGACGAAAAGAGACCAACTCCAGAATTTTGAAGCCAGTCAAATCGCTAAGCTCTGATGCCTCTTGATAACTTACGAATGCGTTTTCGGGCCGAAACAGGGTGACTTGTGGCCACAACCGGGTCGGAATATCGGACTCCAGACCAGGATTCCAGGCATCAGCGTGGCTCGCCGTCATTGACCGCGATCATGCTGCATCCGGGGTGGTTCCTTGCTTTTTGCGCTTATCGATCATGTATTTAAACATCGGCAGCAGTATCAAAATTATTGCGACCACAGTTATAGGTCCTGCAATCGGTCGGTTAAAGAATATTGCTGGGTCCCCCGACGACAATAGCAAAGATTGTCTCAGGGTAGGCTCAGCTATTGGCCCCAGTACAATCGCCAGGACTGCAGGCGCCAAAGGGTAATCCAGTTTACGAAGCATGTATGCAGAAAAGCCGAAACCGAGCATCAACCAAACATCGTGCATATCTCTCGTGGCCGCATACCCACCCACTATCGATAACACAAAAATCATCGAAGCCAACAGGGTAAAAGGCATTCTCAGCATCGCGATGAACATGGGGATAAAAGCCAAATTGACGACCACTGCAGCCACGTTGGAGACGTAGAACGACCCGATAAGACCCCATACAAACTCAGGTTGATCAGTGAACAGTCTCGGCCCAGGCGTCAGCCCCCAGATAACCATACCGCCTAATAAAATTGCGGTTGTTGGTGAACCCGGAATTCCCAGTGTCAGCATCGGCAACATAGAACCTGTGGATGCAGAGTTGTTGGCGGCTTCAGGTGCAGCTACGCCCCCCGGATGTCCTTTGCCAAATTCATCCGGATTTTTCGACACCAGTTTGGCTACCCCATAGGCCATCAAGGATCCCGGTGTTGCCCCAGCTGCAGGCAAGATACCAACAAAGAAGCCAAGGAAAGAGCCGATTGCTGTGCCTTTCCAACCACGTCTCAGACCTTCTTTAGCGTCATCCACGGTACCCTTGACCGTCATTTTTGCTTCTGTGGTGGTTATTTTCCCGCGGGTGCTGTCGATGGTCCAGAGCATCTCGCCTAAGCCATAAACTCCGATTGCCAGTACAAGAAAATTAATGCCATGCAAAAAACCGGTGATGCCACCAAAAATTAATCGCGGCTCACCTGAGATTTGATCGAATCCAACCGATGCGAACACCAGACCGATACAGATCGAAAAAATGGTTTTCGGGATGTCATCGCCACCGAGCCCGACAAACGTTGCGAACGCCAACAACATCAACGCGAAAATCTCCGGCGGACCAAAACTCAGCGCCACAGAGGCAAGCAAGGGTGCAAAGCCGGTAAATAAAAAGTTAGCAATCGTGCCACCTATAAATGAAGCGATAGCCGCAGTCACCAGAGCTATTCTCGCTCGCCCCTGCATCGCAAGAGGTCGGCCATCGAAGGTGGTGGCAACCGCTGTAGATGCCCCGGGTATGCCCAGCGTAATCGACGAAATCGCCCCGCCGTACATAGCGCCGTAATAGATGGCAGCCAGAAAAATGATGGCAGACCCAGGTGGCACTAGAAATGTGATTGGTAAAAGGATCGCTACGCCGTTCACCGAACCAAGACCCGGCATAGCACCAATAAATAGCCCCAATGTTACACCGATTAATATCAGTGCCAGGTTCAATGGTTGCAGTGAAAGAAGAATCCCATCACCCAGACTTCCCAGTATCTCCATCATAGTCGTAGAATCCAAATTGCGGCTAACGTTGATTGAGTGTTCAGTGGCCTAACCATCTTCACTGTCTAGTAGATGATGGTATTCATAAAATTGAAGAATGGCTCAAGAAACGGCATGCCCTTGGGCAAGGTGATGCGCATCAAGGCCTCGAAAAAAAAGAAGAACACCACCGGGGTGATGAATGCCATGCCCACTGTCAAGCGAAGCGAATGTCGGCCAAGAAAACCCAGGTAATACAGTAGAAACACGCACATTGCGCCGTACATGGAAATGATGTCGATCAGTGCGACAAAGCCCAATAAACCTCCGCCGACAAGCAGCAGCATTTTCATACCGTAGCGGTCGAGTAACGGCTCATCCGATTGGGAGGGAACTGAGCGCCGTTTAAACCCGTTGTAGGCAATGACACCGGTGCACACCAACATAATTGCTGATAACCAGAACGGCCAAGCACCACCACCGGGTCCTTCACCACTAACGTAACCTATCTCAAGTTCTGTGCTTTTCCACATTAAATAGATGGAAAAGATAGCCAAAATTCCGGCCATAACTATTTCTGCTCGCCGCATCCGGCTAACTCCTATCAATGCGATTATATCGACGTGGGTGACCGATGCGCGAGAGTAAGCGTATGCAGCACCTAGGTTGGTTGAGCGTACTTGGGGAAGCCTTACCGTAAGCGGCGAGGTTTGAAACTCGCACAGTCACTGCGTTGAATCGAGCGGGCTGGTCTGTTGGCCAGCCCGCATATCACACATCAAACCTGCGTGTTACTCACCCATTTCTTTCAGCAGTTCTCGGTGACGATCAACCTGTGTCACCCAATAAGCTTTCTGATCATCAGGACCCATCCACAACGGAGACAGACTCTCTGACGCCATGTATTCCTGCCACTCTGGGCTGTCATAGATTTTCTTGAACAGATCTTGATAGTAAGCCGCCGCTTCGTCAGACATACCTGGAGCACCGACGACCGCGCGCTGGTTGTAGTAACTGAAGTCCTTGCCCAGCTCTTTCACTGTGGGCACCCCGTCAACCAACGGCAGGCGTTCGTCGGAAAAAGACACCAATGGCACAACATCACCGTTTTCAAAAAAGCCTTTTGCTTCAGAAGGATTGTTTACCGAAGACATGATTTGCTGTCCGGCGAGATCTTTTGCCACAGCACCACCGCCTGAATAGGGGATGTATTTCATGTTCAAGTCGTAGTTCTGTTGAAGCCAAGTGGTTACCAACGAATCTTCCTGGCCTTTACCCGTACCACCCATTACCCATTCGCCATCGGCCTCTTTAACGGCAGCTTGCCAATCTTCGAATGAATTGATACCTCGGTCTTTGTGAACCCACAGTACGAACGGATCAACACCCATCATGGCCACGGGTGTAAAGGTAAAAGAAGACCGCTGACAACCAAAACTCACAAGCCCACCACAGCCGCATATTTTGATTCTTTTCCTTGCTCCAATAGCTATTAAAGACTAATAAATAGGAAATGAAACAAAATGGTCTATTTTGTTTCATTATCAATATTTATTTATCTACCTACCCCTATTTGCCGCATGCCGGCTAGATTGCCAAACGCTGATACTTCCAAAGCAATTTCAAGCAACACACCACAGTTCAAGTCTACAGTGGTTCATTAATATTATTGTGTATTCAGCTGACTCCGAAGAAATTAATTCCACATGTGCTCGATTGAAGCAGCCAATGCTGAGATTTGTGGCACCAAGGAAAGTCAACTTTACGACTTTTTTTCAACAAAAGGCCTGTGAAATCCACTGAAGTGAAGATACTCGGCGGAGCATCC
>CALFBL010000077.1 GCA_937951695.1 uncultured Granulosicoccaceae bacterium
AGACAATGTCTGGATTGGTCTCGTCCACGCGTATATCGACACTCTTGGTGCGCGGTATGGCTTGAGCTTCTTCGGACTCGACAAGCTCATCCACTCGCTCACCAAAGCGATAGTTGATGTCTTCCAGTTCACAGGGGATGCGTTGTAGGTGTTGCCGCCAGAAGGCCACGCCTCGTAACGACAAGACAGCATCGTCAGAGCCAATGATTTCCAGAAACTTACCCAAACTGTCGTCTCCGCACACCTCGGTCATGGTGTTGACCCAAAGATCTCCCAGTGTATAGGGCAGTTCTGCATCGTATTTTTGCCCAAAAGTGCCGGAATCAACCAAGTCGGCAAAATCGATATCGTGCCGATCGGCAGAGACTGCCCCCACGATCCAGTTGATGTTTCTCTTCCGATCATTCGGCTCTACCGTGTAAGCCACCTGCTGGGCCATACCTTCAACAAAGAAGTTGACACTGCCGTCCACTTTCTTCAGCTGTCGATTGCTCATGGTGGACTGAAACACGTGGGCGGTTTCATGTGCCAGAACGAATCGATTCTGGTCGTCATTGGCAATGCGGCGAAGACGCATGCGGATTCGGTTGTGTACCGCAAGTCCTGCAACATGATTTGTGTTGGCGCTAAGATCAGTTTGAATTAACGGTGGTGGTTCGGTATTCAAATAATCGGCGATGCGAAGCAGCATTTTGTCGGCACTGGCGGCCAGCTCTTCCGCGAACTGGTCAGTGTTCGTTAAAAACACGAACCGATAATGTTCGGTAGTCAGTGTGTTGTATGCTTCGTTACGTGCACTGACGGTGTTTTCCGAATGTCGCGCTAAGCCGGCGAACAATCCTACAAATAACAAGCCCATAACCGGCACCGTAATCCACGGAGAATTTAATGAAAACCGAGAATTGTTTTGTGCTACTTCGCGTTTCATCCAACGTAAGTAGCCTAGCCACAACACGAAGGCTGCGATGACACCGTGAATGATAAAGCGGTTCCAGTTGGTAACCAGTGTGCTGCCGTAGTAATCCACGTGCGACAGGTTCAACAGATTCCAAGCGCCGACATCGCCAAGCTGTGATTCCATATAGCCGACGATGACAAAATACACCGCGTACAACACGAGCCCTACCAGTCTGAAAGATGACAGAAACACCGAATGGCAAAGCACGATGGCGGAAAACGCCAAGGTTCGAAGTAATTGCTGGGCTTCGATGCTGGCGTAATATTTCCCGGCAATGCTCTGCGGATTTAACCAGACAAAAAAGTAAATGGTAGCCGCACTAAACAAATACAAGCACACCAGTAACGCAAACGCTGCCAATACTTTTGCACCATAAATCTGCGGACGTGTGACGGCCAATGATTGCAAGTGGGCGAGAGTGCCGTCATCGTCGTCACGTGGAAATAAGCTCCATCCGATCCACACCACAATAGCCAGAAGAATAAATATGGCCGAGGTGGCTACCCCAGGTTCGCAGTATACTTGGCACAGATCAGAGTATGAGCTCTCATCAAGCCGGGTGGTAAACAGCAATAGGGCTGAGTGCAGTAACTCCAATATCAGCCACAACCCGGCCAGTGGCCACAGCTGCCGAAATTCAGTTTTAAACAGTGTTATCATGGTACGGTTACCCGCTCAGCGTGCAATCGAATCGGTTGGTGAAAGGCGGGCAAGCGAACCTCTGCGGTTATGTAAAGACGATCACCAGATCCCGCGATGTTGTAATCGAACACTGTGAACGGATCCTCTCCGCAGGGTGATTCTTCGAAGTCATCAAAGACAAAATCCATCTCGGTATCGAACGCGGTAGCCGCGGAATAATTCAGGATGCACACGTGTTCATCGACGCTACTGTTGTCATCGCCTGGCAACGCTGGCGGGGTATCCAGGAATTCGAAATCTTCTGCTGCGGGAAGACGATTTTCAGTGGAGGCAAAGCTGCCCAGCAACAATTCGCCGGCCAAGTCGTTCTCGATTATAGCGACCGAGCCAGCCCGGTAATTCAGTGCGTCTACGCGTTGTGCCACACCCGGGTTACTGGCGATGCCTGGTAACCACGCTCGCCAACCGGCCATAAAATCGTTCCAGTCAATGCCGGTTACGGCCTTGAATTCCGCTTCGACGCCTTGGCGCCAGCGCCGTAGCGATGCGCGAGTGTCGCGTTCAAAGGAGGAGATTAACCAACGTGATGCCAGTTCATCGATCACGACTTCACCTTCCAGTTCCTGTAAGTACATCAAGGCGCTGTAAGCCAGACTTTCCGCAGATGCGTATCCCAGGCGATCAGCAATACTCTGCCACTGTCGAATTAAATCAGTTTCATTTCCCAGTACTTCATACGAGATCACGGCCCGGGCCAACAATTCCTCGCGACTGGCTTCTCTCTCACCGGTGGTGCTGGCGGCGGTACTGGCTTCTGTGAGGTGGCGTGTGTAACCGTCGAGAAACCAGTGAAAGTGTTCAAACACCGCTCGCCCGCCGCTCGTCGCCAGCAGCAGCTGATGCAGTACCGTGGTTCTGAACACCACGCGATCGTAATGCTGAGCGGTTATCATGTTGCCGTACAACAAGGGGCCATCGGCGCTTGTGGCAATAAACTCCCACGGCTGCAGTGTATCGCTGTGCACCAGATACGAGGGGGCTAAGTCGACGGGGCCTACGGTGGCTTGTAACCGGTCAATGTCACTGTCCAGACCTGCCACGACCAGCTCCGCGTTCGATTTCGCTGCATCGTCCAGATAGGCTGCCGTGATCGCGTGCCGTTCGCTTTTAATTTGATACCGAGTGTCGATGGGAAAGGGATCGGGTGTCGGTTCCTTTTCAAGGATTCCCAATACGGTCAGGAAGGCGGCGACGATAAAACCAATCATTAAATAATCGCGTCGCGCCATAGGCCGTGCCAACACTTCGGCCATGGACCCCTCATGCCAAAGAGCAATCAGGAAACCAATAGCACTGAATGCCGCAGTCATGGCCCAAGTTTCCTGCAGCGCCTTGAGTGGTACTTGAACGCGTTCATACGCCAAAGTACCGTCCATCAAGAGCGCAAAGGGTCCGAAGTCGGTGACGTCTACGGAGCGGGTTGTAAGCAAATAATAAATGGTGCCCAGCAGCAGCACATACAACAGTAGCCTTAAGTGACCGGACAAACTGATCGCAAACATGATCGCCCAATACAACAATGCCACTGACAATGTTTTTAACGCTAACAGGCCAAAATAAGCGGGAGTAATACTGTCAACCACACTGGCATAGCGCGCCGCCATCACCAGTGTTACCAGCATTAATCCCAATACTACGAAAGCCCCCAGTAAGTATTTTATAAACACCGGGATGAATCGTCGGGTCGGTAAACTCTCAGTGAATAGCTGCGCCTTTGATCGGTAGTCGCGCTCGATCAGCCGGTTGCCAAGAATAAACGCGGCCAAGGGAATGAAGGTGAACAGTGCGAAATTCAAAATCTCCAGCGGTGAGATACTGAATTCCTGGTTTTGTTGACGTGCCAGGGTGATAAACAACGCCACCATCACGGCAATCACCAAGGCCGCAATCGCCAGACCGTGCTCAACTAGCTCTTTTTTTAAAAACGTCAACGTGACCATCTTGAATGCTCGTTCAGTACTAGTGTTGGTGCAAAATCATGGCAACGAAAATATCTTCCAACGACAACGCTGTCTCGCGCCAGCCGGCCGGTAAATCTGCTGCCGCTATTACCGGTCTGTTATCGGCTAACCAACGCAGGACAACCATTTGCTCAGCGGTGCCACCGCCGGCGCGTATGACTTCGTACGGGTGTCCGGCAAGTTCATCGAGCGGAAACGCATCGGTGTCCGGTGTCACGATCGCGCTAAAGCAGGCGGTTCGCTCAGAGAGTTGTTGCAGTGATCCTTCATAGACGAGCCTGCCACCGTCTAATATGCCGATACGGTCGGCCAGGCTTTCAATGTCACCGACTAAGTGAGTGGAAAAAAACACGGTGGTGTCACTGCTGGCCACTTCGGTTTTCACAAGACTTAGAAATTCACGCCGCGCGACTGGGTCCATGCCAGCGGTGGGCTCATCGAGTATCAATAATTTAGGTCTGGCCGCTAGTGCCATAGACAACGCCAGCCGCGCTTTCATACCCCCTGAAAAACCGCCTGCCTTGCGGTTCAGTGGCAAATCAAAGCGGGTTAATAACGCTTTGTAACGCTCGTCGCTCCAATCCGGGTACAGCCCACGCATGAACTTACCCAATCGCTTCGGGGTCATCCAGGGGTAGAACGATTGCTCTTGCGCAACGAACCCAATGTGGCGTCGTGCCTTGGCGCAACGAGAACCCTTCATCGGCTCTCCAAACACTGATACGGTACCTGCACTGGGTGATGAGATTCCCATCATCAAGCGGATGGCGGTTGATTTTCCAGCGCCGTTACGGCCGAGAAAACCGTAAATTTCACCGGGTCGTACATGCAGGTTCAGATTGTTAAGTACATTGAGTTTGCCGTAGCGCTTGGATACATCCGTTAGGGACAGCAACGGCGCGAGCAGCGCATGTTGGTCGGGACGCGCTGCGCGAGAGTTTTCCATAATCGGTTCAGCCATAGGGGTGTTGCCTCCGAAAAAGGGCGCGGGTAAGTGGGTGCTAGCATCAACGCGTGAAGCCATCGATTGGACTGGCCGGGAATTTTCGCAGGTTCACCAATGATGTTGGCTAAGACCGACGATTAAACATATCGTCGAAGGGATCTTTCCTTGTTACCAAAGTTGCGGCTGCTCCCTGAGCCAATGTTCTGGATACCAAGAGCGCTACTAGCGCGCCAGCGCTCGCACCGATCAAGTGTCCGTCCCAGGATACGCCCGGCTGCATTGGCAGAACGCCCCTAAACAAGGTGCCGGCGTACATAAAACCCACGACGACTGATAACAGTATCTGAATAAAACGGCGTTCAAAAACGCCTGCAAATATGTGGAAGGCTATTAATCCGAAGACTAAACCACTGGCGCCGATGTGACGTGCTTCGCGACCAAAAAACCACAAACCCAAACCACCCAACAGAGCGATGAGAAAGACAATTTGTGCGCTGTTAGCTCGCGAGCCTGCTAACAACGCCAGAGTTACCGCCAATGGAATTGAGTTGCCCAAGAGGTGAGCAAAATCGGCGTGGAGAAACGGCATGGCCACGATGCCGAACAATCCGTCGAACGTGCGTGGTACGAGACCAAATTGTTCAAGCGGCAACACTTTGTCGGCCAAGTACACCAGCCAGATAATGCCCACAAACAAGGTGATCCATTTAACGTCTCGCTTTACATCGTGGGCATTCCGATCATCAATCAGCATGCGGCCGTCCGGCCATTGTTGCTCGTTAAAATCAACTGAGCATATGGTGTAAACGAGCGCGCACATCGGACACGGTAGATGCGTCTATAGCATCTGTATTGCCTTGCCAGAGAGAGCTGAACTGATCGGTCTCGATACCAAGTCGTGACGCGTCTGATTCGCGTAGATTCAGTATTTTGATCATTTCTCGAACGGTGTCTGGTGCATCAGACGCCAACGCTGTACTCACACTGGCAGCGTGACCAGTCGATCCGACACCCGACGCGTTGATATCAGCGCCTGAGGCAACGTTGTCGTACGCTATGGGGGTTTGCGTTGCAGCTGGACCTTGCTGGCCAACGCCGCTGGCGATTGCGGTAGATCCTGCGCCCACTGCCACCGCTGCCAAGGTGGCGGCCGATGCTTCGCCAGATCCGTTTTGGCTTGATGAGCTTGCGTCCGCACTCGCACTGCTGCCTGTGCCAGACCCTGTGGTGGCATCGGGTGCATCGTTCGCACTGCGGTGCTTGATTTCACCAGCGCTACCACCAGTGCCAGAACTGTGAGCAGACCCAGTCGGTGTCGACGCATCCGATGGCCCATCAATGCCGCCTGAGAACACCTTGTAACCAAACCAACCCAGTAGGCCAAAGGTCACCACGGCCATTAAAAAAATCCAGAACATTTAAATTTCCATGATAAACAAGCAAGATGTGCGTATGGTCCCGCGCAAACGGTAGCTTGTCAAACGAACTTGTTAAACGATTTCACCGAATCGGTCAGTTATTGACCAGATGATCCGTCCGAATTCGAGCCTGAGCCATTGGCCACCGGGGCCGGTGTTTTCACATCCGGAACTGTGCGCGAGGCAAAGCCTTTACGAGCGGGTTTGGCAGTCGGTTTTGAGGCCGAATCGGTGGTGGCGTTTGCCGCCGCGTCCGCACTGGCTGCCAGTGAACGAACCGAGCTTTTCAGCTCACTGGGCTGTCGAGGTGACAAACTCGTAGATTCTTTTTTGTCGCCACTCGAGTCACTGGCCTGAGCGGTGCGACGTGAACGATTCAGATTCGATCCCTGCCGCGACCGGCGAGCGCCACTTTTTGCCTCAACCGAGTCAGACCCGTTGGTCGGTTCGGAACCGTCAACTTGACTCGCGTCTGCGGTTGTCGCCTGCTTCTTACTAGCCGCTACCGCGGGCGTCGTGTTGGAGGTTGGCGTATCGGCACCAGACGCGGCCGCTGGTTTGGGTTTGTCTGCTTTGGAAGCTGCCGATCGTGCGGGTTTACGGCGCGTTTTTGTGACATCCCTGTCGCCGCTGTCTGAGGCGGCATCAGCGGTTGTGACAGCCGGGTTTGTTGACGCGGTTTCTGCCTCGCTTGTAGCCGGCTTCGCTGGCGCTTCGTCTGTTGTTGCCTTCGTGTCCTGCGCTTCGGTAACGCCCTTAGTTTCCTTTACATCGTTTACTTCCCTGTTCGCCTGTGCGACTGCACCGTTCGATGATCGGGATGGCTTTCTGGCTAATCGGCTCGGCGTTGACGGGGTCAAAGCCGGTGCTGAATCACTGGCGGCAGGACCGTCAGCGGAAGCGGCTACGGAAGAATCGGTCGCTGCAGCGTTGCTGGAAGCCTCGGCTGCCGGTGCATCTTTTTTTGATTCGACACGTTGACGACGGCGGCCCGGACCTCGACGTCGGCGTGAATCGCGAGCCTCATCTGAGTTGTCCTCTTTGTCGGGGTTTTCCGTCTGTTTGGATACACCTACGGTTTCAGACGCGGCGACAGACCGACCCTCTGAGCCGTTGGCAGCAGCGGTTGCCTGCAACGATTCATCGCTGACAGCGGATCGCGGCGCCACGCCATTGGTTCGCGGATGATTTTTTTTAGCGGCGGTGCTTGTCTCGCCGGAAGCGGCGTTGGACACAGCGGAATTCTCCGAGTCGTTGGCTGCAGGCGAATCTTTCACTGACGATTCGTCGTTGTTTCGATTATCGCTGCCGCGGCCTCGTCCACCACGACCCCTTGCGCCGCGACTACGACGCGGCTTGCGAGTGCTTTCGGTGCCTTCGGTGTTTTGAGATTCGACATTGGCAGCTTTTGGTGCACCCTTGGAAGCGGCTTCATTATCGGTTGACTTCTCGACTCGATAATTCGTGTTCGCAGCGCCGTTGGCGGCCTTCTTGCCGCGGCCACGACCGCGCCCCCGTGCGGGTTGAGCTGACTCGTCAGCCTCGTCACGGCTCTTCGTATTGCCGTCTGCGTTGTTGTTACGGCCACTTGCACCACGGGTCTTTCGCGGATTGTGGTTCTGCTGATTACGACCGCCGCGACGAGCCGTCGCCCGGATTTTTGGCTCGCTCTTGGTCGGCGTAGCCTCACTGGTGTCTTCATCGACAACGGGTGAGAACAGGGATGTGACGCGTCCGATGATGCCTCGCAACCCACCGGATTGATCCGGTGTTTCGGCGGCGGTGCTAGCGTTCGCGCCTGGCTTCTGGATGGGCTGTGGAGCCGGCGCATTGGGTCTCACCGTGCTTACCGCTGGCTGTTCAACTGCGACACTTTCCGATTTTTTCGGGCTGTAACTCTCGGCGTGATCAGCGGGCAGTTCAAAACTTTTCTTGCTCAGACTCTCGTGTTCATCGTCCGATTGACGAATGCGCTCGATGTTGTAGTTCGGTGTTTGCAGGGTTGGGTTGGCCACAATTAACATCAAGACATCGCATCGACCTTCAATCTCGGTCAGGTTTTGACGTTTTTCATTGAGCAAATAGGTAGCAACTTCAACGGGCACATCCGCAACCACCCGTGCGGTGTTGTCTTTCATTGCGTCTTCTTCTAACAAACGCAAGATTGATAAGGCGGCGGACTCCACAGTTCGAATCGTTCCGGCCCCGTGGCAGCGTGGGCAGACATTGTCGGTGCCTTCGCCCAATGAAGGTCTGAGCCTTTGCCGTGACATTTCCAGTAAGCCAAACCGTGAGATACGGCCGACCTGAACGCGCGCACGGTCGTGTTTAAGTGAGTCGCGCAGGCGATTCTCAACTGCACGCTGACTTTTGTTGGATAACATGTCAATAAAATCAATCACCACCAAGCCACCTAAATCGCGAATGCGCAGCTGACGAGCGACCTCTTCGGCCGCTTCCAGATTGGTGTTGGCGGCAGTCTCTTCGATATCGCTGCCTTTGGTGGCGCGCGCTGAATTGATGTCGATAGAAATCAGTGCTTCGGTGTGATCGATGACTAATGCCCCACCAGAAGGCAATCGAACTTCGCGATTGAACGCCGATTCAATCTGCGACTCAATCTGATAACGATTAAACAAAGGAACATCATCGTTATACAGCTTGAGTTTTCGCTCGTTTTTAGGCATGTACATGCGGATAAACTCCGCTGCCTGGTCAAAGGTGGCTTGCTCATCGGCAATAATTTCGCCAATATCGCCGCGAAAATAATCGCGCAAACCGCGCACAATGATGTTGCTTTCCTGATAAATCAGAAACGGTGCCTTACGACCGTCGGATGCCTCCAGAATGGCCTTCCAAATGTCAGCTTGATAGTCCAGATCCCATTGCAGCTCTTCGGTGCTGCGACCGATTGCCGCGGTGCGGGCGATCATGCCCGTGCCGTCGGGCACATTGACACCGGCAATGGCATCGCGCAATTCGTTGCGATCATCGCCTTCGATGCGGCGCGAGATACCGCCGGCACGAGGGTTGTTTGGCATCAGCACGAGGAAGCGCCCCGCGAGACTGATGTAGGTGGTGAGCGCTGCACCTTTGGTGCCGCGCTCTTCCTTTTCAACCTGAACGACCAGCTCAGTGCCTTCTCTCAGCACTTCTTTGATGCGTGAGCGGGAGACTTCCTCACCTTTTGCGTTGGTCAGGTATTGTTTGGCAATCTCTTTAAACGGTAAAAAACCGTGGCGCTCTCCACCGTAATCGATGAAGGCTGCTTCGAGGCTAGGCTCGACGCGGGTAATCTTGGCTTTATATATATTGGATTTTTTTTGCTCTCGCTGTTTATGCTCGATGTCTAAATCGATTAACTTCTGGCCATCGACGATGGCGACACGCAACTCTTCTTCGTGGGTTGCGTTGATCAGCATTCTTTTCATTGTATGGGGAGTCCGTTGCCGGGAACTCTAGGATGATCGTGCTGGAGTGTGTGTTATTCGCAAACAGCATCGATGCTTTGCTTGGGAGCCCGAACAAAGCAAGGAACTGGCAAATAAGTAACTCAAATATCACGTCAGGATTGGATCCGGCATGTGGTTGTAAAAACTCGATGCGAGGGTATGATTGTGTCCGTCACACCGAATGCGCCACCTTAAAGCTTAACCTGCATAAAATTGCAGGTGGGCCGCAGGGCGATCGCTTATCAGTTGTTCAAATGTTGGAATATTCAATTGAATACCAGCCAGGAGGCGGTGCGGTTTGTGCCGCGTATTGGTGCAATCCGGGCTATAGGCCGGCGAGCCAATACGCCGGCCGGTAAGGTAATATAGCAGCGGCGCGATGTTTGGGCAATTCATTCCCACCGATTAAGTGTCGTCCAAGACATATTAGCCGCTGCTTACCCGTAGGTTCCAGCAAATATCATGCAAAATCAATCCGCGCCGAACGGTCAAAGAGTCCAGCACATGACGGTCACGACTGATGATTCTGGCCAAAGACTGGACAATTGGCTATTGCGTATAGCCAAAGGTGTACCAAAAAGCCACGTCTATAAGTTAGTCAGAAGCGGCGAGGTGCGAATCAATGGCGGCCGTGTCAAGGTGTCGGTGCGACTGAAGGCAGGCGATGTGGTGCGGGTGCCACAGATGCGTGTTCGCGCCGCCGCCGTCAGGGTGCCCGATCAGCTGTGTCAGGTGCTCAGAAATTCGATCGTGCTCAATGACGAAGATTTTCTGGTGGTGAACAAGCCGGCTGGCATCGCGGTCCACGCTGGCACTGGATTGCGGTTTGGGGCAATAGATGGGTTGCGTCAGGCCTTCGATAATCCGCAGATGGAGCTGGTGCACCGGCTCGATCGGGGCACCAGTGGGGCCTTGCTGGTGGCAAAATCCCGCGCGGTGTGCCGAGCATTACAACAGCAATTCAGGACACGTGTGGTCGGTAAGCAATACCTTGCGCTGGTCGGTGGTCGGTGGCCGGCATCGCTACGTACGCTGACTGAACCTTTGACCGCCAATGCCGAGCGCGCCGGTGAGCGACGGGTGGTGATCGACCACGAAAACGGAAAAGCCTCCACCACCCATATCGAGGTGCAAGAACATTTTCAGAACGTATCGCTACTCGCGGTCACCCTCGATACGGGCCGCACCCATCAAATCAGGGTTCACACCGCCACCCATGGGCACGCGGTTGTAGGCGATGAAAGATATGGCAGCAAGCAGGACAATTTGAGTTATCGTCGCATCGGCTTGAAACGAATGTATCTGCATTCGGCGAAGTTATCGTTTCAGTGGCAGCAGCGATCAGTGACTTGCGACGTACCGGTCGACAACGATTGGATGTGTGCCGTGCAGCTGCTACGTCAAGGTTAATTGTTTTTATACCGCTCACTCATCGAGGCGTGAGCGATCAATAGTGGGTTCGTGAGCGTTTGTTATGGCTAGTGATTGGATCGATGACATCGAAGAAGAGGTGAGTGGCGTGGCGCGAGACCGACGCAGCATGGCCGGTACCTTGGCAGAAGATCCTGCACGAGTGACAGCAACCGCGAATCTTTTGTTGGTCGACATGGCAGGCGATTGGCTTAAACACAAACGCCGGCGACGCTGGGGCACTTGGCTCTTTCGGTTGATCGCCTTGTTAATTTTGTTGGCCATTGCGGCCGCACTTCTGGCGCCACTGTTAACCGGTGAGTCAGCCAGCCAAGAACCCTACACGGCAACGATATCGCTGACTGGTCCGGTTTTCGAAGGTGGTGAAGCCAGCGCTGAGAGTTTGCGAACCCGTCTACGACAAGCGATGGAGGATGAACCCTCTGCCGGTGTTCTGTTGCTGATTGACAGCCCGGGTGGAAGCCCGGTGCAAGCAGGGCTTATGTAT
>CALFBL010000078.1 GCA_937951695.1 uncultured Granulosicoccaceae bacterium
CTCGGTATCCACCGTCGCTTCAATAAACACATCGCGCTCAGCCCCCGATGGTGCATCCCCCACGTTCAAGGCCAATGCCCGCGACGAATAAGTCCCAACGAAAATCGGTGGAACCGTCAGAACGCCAGTTCGTTTGGGCTCAATTTGCATAACCCAGTTTGACGTCGTTGTCTCAACCCCGTTGATAAATCTTACCTCGCGGGAACTCGATTGACTGTTGACGTGAAAATCGCGCTCCAGCGGCGCAAGGTTTATCGCCTTATCGATGTTTTTGGCCGTCACGGTTAACGCTACCGAATCCCCGAACGAGATGCTTGCCTGCGAAAGTGCTGCAGTGACCAATGAGTCGGTTACCGACAGCTGTGTCTGGGGTTGCGATTGGGTCGATGTTTGAGAATACGCCGGATGCGGTACTCCGATCAGGAACACGAACGCACAGGCCACTGCGCTCAGCACGAGCCCCGAGCGTTGCGACCGAGTGAAGAAGGTGTTTGCGAAAAGAGTAAATGAAGTTGTTCTCACGTTAGTATTGATTTCCATTACGCTGAACGTCGGGGTACTCAGAGAGATGATTTTGCAACAACTTGCGACGCAGTAAATCGTCCGGATCATCCGGGATCTGACGTAACCACTGCTCGGTCGCCTGATCCTCTTCGCTCATCGGTTCATCCGCTGCAATAGCGGACTCGAGTTGCTCGGCTGCGGTCTCTGTTTCTGCATCGGCGTTGGCCTCCTGCAGCGCTTGACGTGCAGCTTCAATCTCTTGCTCACGCTCGTCTTGCGTGCCAGGTTCACCCTCGCTGTCGTCCTCACTGTTCGGTTCAGAAGAGGGTTCCGCCTCGCCGCTGTTTTCACGACTCCCGTTATCAGCATCGGGCTCTGATTCTGCTTCAGAAGGGTCACCCTCCGGTTGCTCGCCAGATGCGTTCTCACCGGACTCACTGTCCTGTGGTTCACTGTCCTGTGGTTCACCGTTCTGGGGCTCACTGTTCTCCCCGGGCTCGCCCCCCGCACCTTGTTGCGACTGCTGTTCCAGTTCGAGTAGTCGCTGCGCGATGGCACGATTGCGCGCGGCATCCCGATTATCAGGGTCAACGCTCAGCAGCTCATCCAACTGCTCAATGGCCGCAGTGTAATCGCCCAGTTGAATCTCGGTGGTGGCGCTATTGTAGCGCCTGCGTTGTTCATCGAGCGAGTTTGCCGGTGGCGGCGTGGCGTCGTCCGCAACAGAATAGGCACGTTGTGCGGCTGTGTAATCCTGATTTCGATAGGCCGCAGCGCCTCGCCAGGCCCGTGTGGGGGCGACGCGTTGCAGGCGTTCGTTGTCGCCTTGCCGAAACGCTTGGGCCGCTTGTTGACTGGGTGTTTGCCACCAGTCGCGAAAGGTTTGCGGCCACGCCAATCCCGAGTCGACGTGATCAGTGCCGCGCGCATCGGCATTCGCATCGGTAGTTTGCGCTTTGGCATTCGCATCGGCGATTTGCGCATCGGCATTCGCATCGGTAGTTTGCGCTTGCGACGCTACCGCGATTGTCGCGCCCAGCAGTGTCATCCACAGGGCTAACACGCGTAAACGAACCGCGGCGTTATCGGACGCACTAGCCCGTCTCACAGGGCCAGCCCCCGACGAAAAAAACCCAAAGCGAGTAACGCAAGTAATGGCATTAGCCAAACACCCTGCTCCACCCAATAGTCGGATGTACGATTGGGATCTGCAGCATCGATATCGGGGTTGATCAAGGTGTCGGATAAACGAAGTATTGCCTCAAGGTCGCCGTTGCCGCGTGTCACCAAAGTGCTGACTCCGCGGCCGGCACTGGCCAAGGCTCGAAGCTGTGACACATCAATCCTGGGCACCACGACCGCGCCGGTTTGGTCACGCACGAAATCTCCGTCGCGCTCTCGCAGTGGCGCACCCCGGGCGGTTCCCACACCAATCACGGACACCCGATAGCCCGCATCGGCAGCCACTTTTGCCGACTCGATATCTTGCTCGTCAATGACACTATCGGTAAACAACACAATTTGTCCTTGCGCCTTTCCTGCCTGTTCGAATAATTCACTCGCCTTGTCTATCGCCAAGTGCATCTCACTACCAGGAACGGGGGCAAGATCTGTCGATAACGAGGGTAGAAACGCTCCAAGTGTTTTTAGGTCATCGGTTAAGGGACTCACCACATAGGGGCGTTCGGCAAACACCAACAGACCCAGTTCAATGCCCTTTGCCTGATCAAGTAGATCGGTTAGTTTAAACACCAAACGCTCAATTCTGCTGGGTTGCAAGTCCTCCAGACTCATCGACGGGGATACATCCACCACCGCAATCATGGAAGGTCTGGACTCGTACACCGGCACCGGCTGTTGCTGCCAGACAGGTCCTGCCAATATCAGCACCGTTAGCAGCCACGCCAGAAACAGCGCATGTAGGCCCCAGCGGGAAGCCGGCGGTTCAGCGCTGAGGACATGCGGCTGCAATTCAGGATCAACCCACGACTCCCAGGCGTTGCCAACCGTGATGCGCTTGATAGCCCACCACCATCCGATCAACAACGGCGCGATAGCCAGCAACCAATACGGACGTAACCATTCGATAGCCTCGATACTCATGCAGCTCTCACCGCGTTTAACCGCGACAGGCCCCACAAAACACTCAACACCAAACTCACAGACAGCGGCCAAACAAAGCGTTCATGTCGGGGTCGAAAGCCCTCGTTGAGTTCTTCGGTGGGTTCCAACGCATCGATGTCGGCGTAGATGGCTTCCAGTTCCGCGGCGTCGCGGGCCCGAAAATACTGCCCACCGGTGATCTGCGCAACTGCTCGCAATGTGCGTTCATCCAGCTCCTGCCGCTGAATGCCCAACCCGGCCCTCGAGGCTGAGTCGCCGCCGATGCCGATGGTGTAGATGCGCACATCATTGTCTGCGGCAAGATTTGCGGCATCTAGTGGACGAACCCCGGCGGTGTTATCACCATCGGTTAACAGCACCAGCACCCGAGTATCGGCAACGCGTTCGCGCAAGCGTTTTACCGCCAGACCAATCGCGTCCCCAATGGCTGTGGATCGTCCCGCCAATCCGATGGTGGCGTCTCTTAAAAAATATTGCACAGTGGCATGATCTTCGGTTAACGGGGTTTGCACGTAGGCTTGCGAGCCGAACAAAATCAACCCAACCCGATCCCCGGTTCGCCGTGCAATAAAATCTTCGGCAACCGCCTTGACCACGGCCATGCGAGTAACGGGGCGATTATTCAGATACAGATCCTGTTCTCTCATACTGCCCGATATATCCACCGCCATCATTAAATCCCGGCCACTGTCCGGCAAGTGGATCACCTCGCCAAACGTTTGCGGCCGCGCAAGCGCCACAATCAGACAACTCCACAGACCCAGCAGCAAAAACTGCTGAGTCAGAGTGACCCGCGCCGAACCGGTATTGCTCGTCCAAACCGACGGATCGTCCACCAATAAGGCTCTACCGCCTTGCGTTTTGTACCTCGGCAAAAACCACAACAGCAGCAGCGGTAAGGGCAGCAGCAAAATCGCCGCGGGCCAGGCCCAATGCACCCCCCAAAGATCAATGCCAGTCATGCCGAGTCGCCCGTCACTGATGGCCGACGTGGAGGTGGATTTGATTGCTGAGGCAAATTATCGATGAACTGCGTCATCCATTTCAGTAACGCTTTAATGTTTTTTTTCGTCGCCTGATCACTGGGGGCTGTCTCGTACGGCACATCAGTAACCAGAGCCTGAAGTGCCGGTGTCAGCACGGACACTGTGGCGCGCGCATTCAATGCGGCTAACCATTCGGCATCCGTTAAGGCAGCCGTTTGCTCGCGTCCCTCTACGTGCATCATGACGCGGCGCAATAAGGCCGAAGATCGCCGCACCAGCGCGTGCCTTTCCGTGTCCGAAGCTTGCGGTAATGCCTGCTTTAACACCGTGAGTTCCGCCAGAGCTTCTCGGCGCCACGCATTGGCAGCGTTTTGTCGCCTCGCTCGCCAAAAAAACATCAGCCCACCGATGCAGGCAATCAATGCAAGAGCGAGCAGCCACCAACCCAAAGCCGGCCAGGCAGAGACCTCCGGCACGTGAACATCGGACAACGCAGCCAGCAGCTCTGACTTATCAGTCATCGCTGTGATGTCGGGAAACTCCAACGGTGCACCCTCAGTGTTAACCGGATCAGCCATGGGTGGCGCC